>NZ_PJAT01000004.1 GCF_002836715.1 Psychrobacter sp. 4Dc | reverse complement strand
GAAAACAAGGAAACTCTATAAATAATCTCTGTTATTTTCTATTAGTGATATCGCATTAACCTAACCCATTGTTATCGCTATCAAACTTTAAATACTGTCTTTTATATCTATAGATTTAGCTTTTTTATATGGGCTGGTGTACTTCAGCAGTATATAGAGTGCGTAAAAAAAGGAACTTACCTGACGGTAAGTTCCTTTATATAAAATCTAAATACAACGTTCAACTTTTCACTTTCGTTTTAATCGTAGTCACGATACCTGATAACGCGTAGATAATGCCGATCGCTAAGATACCAACAGGAATATCATAGAGCACGATGCTCATGACTAGCACCCCAATGATAAGCACTACAAAAGGCACTTTCTTTTTATCAAATTCTTTAAAGCTATAGTATTTGACATTGCTGACCATCAGTAGACCACAAATCACTACCCAAGCTGCAAACAATAGCATGACAGCTGTATCGTATTGACCAATCCACTCATTATGATCGACTGCGACCATCACAGCGGACGTTACCAATATAGCAGCCAGCGGACTAGCTAAACCAACGAAGTACTTTTTATCGACGATGCCGACCTGAACGTTAAAGCGTGCAAGACGAAAAGCAGCACAAGCGGTAAAGACAAATGCACACCCAATGCCGATACGACCTAAAGGCTCTAAAGCAAAGCTATAAATCAAAATAGCAGGGGCAACACCAAACGCTAGCATATCTGCTAAAGAGTCGTATTGCTCACCAAATGGACTTTGCGCATTGAGCATACGTGCGACACGTCCATCTGCACCATCAAGAATAGCGGATAAAAAGATAGCCAAAGCCGCTTTATAGAACTCGCCTTGGGTACTCGCCAAAATCGAGTAAAAGCCTGACAGTAGCGATAAGGTAGTGATCAGATTGGGTGCCAAATAGACACCGCGACTAACCACTCGCTTACCTTCGGCTACTTCAGCTTCAATCACCTCAAATGTCAAACCATCATAGCTGTCGTTATCCGCTAGGCGGATATTAAACTCGTGCTCATCAATAAACGGTGGCTGTGTCGCTGCATTATCTTGCAGCGAGCCGTCATTTAAGGACGCATTGTTCACAGGTGCATTATTCGGCTGGCCGATAGGTGGCTGAGTCGTCATCTTAATATCCTTATTGGCCGTTATTGCTATTCGCCGACGAGCCAGCGCACATTGGTCGCACTATCAGGCGTCAAGTTTGGCGCGTCTTCTACTTTTAGTACTGGCTGTAAGAAACGTAATATCTCACGTGCATGGTTATCAAACTGCCATGGCGGATTGATAACCAGTAGACCTGTACCGTTCAGACCAACCGCAACATCATTAGGATAAATGTTTAGCTCACAAACCAACTGACGTCTCATTTCAGTACGTTTGAGCTTTTTATAGAAGAGCTCTACGGCTTCGATGTTTTTGATTGGGAACCAAAGCGCATAAGTGCCCTGTGGCCATTTGTTATAAGCCGCGACTAATAAATCGATCAGGCGCGTAAAATCTTTGTGCTCTTGCTCATAAGGAGGATCAAGGAAAATCAAACCGCGCTTTTCTTTTGGTGGAATAACAGCGGTGATACCTTCAAAAGCATCACGATGCTGGATACCAATTGGCAACTTATGTAGCTGATAGTTTAACGCATCGTATTCAGTCGCTTTGGCTTCAAAAGCCTCAGCACGCACGCCAGCATCAGGCTTTTTAGCGGCGGTTTTTTCGACGTGATGGGCCACCCACCATGGCGAACCAGGATAGACTTTATTGTCGTAAGTGAATTTGGCTTGCTTGATGCCTTCCATATAATCTTTGACAGCAGCTGGTGCCTTTTCGGTATCTGCTTTTAGAAAAGCTTGAATACCGCCTTTGGCCTCACCTGTTTTGCGCGCTTCTTCACTGCTTAGTGAATACAGTCCACGACCGCCATAAGCGTCAAGCACATAAAACGGTTTGTTTTTCTGCCCCAGTTGATTAAGCAGTTGTACCAATAAAATGTGTTTAACCACATCAGCAAAGTTACCAGCGTGGTAGGCGTGTTTATAGTTCATAATCTCAAAAGTTTAAATAAGAAAAATTGCATCTATGGTAGCATAGGCAGAGTAAAAGATAATGTGGTTTTAGTAAGTGCTTTCAATAAAAACGCATTGAATGACGGTATATTGACAGCTGATTGATAATAATGAGATGAAATGACGCAGATTATTAGCAACCTTAACAAGACAGCGTTGGTCGTTGATCATCCGATAGGTCAGGATAATCCACCATTACTGCTGCCAGATACTCATAATGATAGCCAAAAAATTCCTACTCAGCACGTATTGCAAATGTCTGACTTTGCGGTGGGCTGGGAAGATAAGCTGACGGATAAACAGCTCGATACCTTTGTCACTGACGGCTGGCTCATCATTGATGATGTGTTTAATAGTACTACCTTGTTAGCACTACAAGCAGAAAGCGGTTTTATTGACTATCGTGATGCAGAGCTGACCGCTGGTGTTCGCATCAGTGATATTCGCGGTGATAGAATACGCTGGATTACCGAAGACTTTTTTGCAGGCTATTACTATCTACAAAGCATCAATGCTTTGGCCTCGCTATTCAATCGTAGTTTATTCGCTGGTATTCGCCATAGTGAAGCACATTATGCGTGCTATCCGACTGGCTTTGGCTATCAGTGGCACAGTGACAACCCTGCTGGACGTGATGAACGGGTTATCTCGGCAGTGTTTTATCTTAATGATGATTGGGAAACAACTGACGGCGGCGCACTAGAAGTCGTTGATAAGCATGGCACGCACCATGAAGTGATGCCAGTTGCCAATAGACTAATCATTTTTGATAGCGATTTACGTCATCAAGTACAAACTGCGCATCGCCAACGCTACTCTATCGCTACTTGGATGCGCCGTGACGGTCTTGTACCCTTTGTCGAAGTAGCCGTTTAGCATGTAACCTCTACTCTTTATTTATCTTTACCATCTTAATTTATTATACAAAAGGCTTATCCATGTCTGACTCTCATAACCAATCAAGCGCATCTCAACACACAACTCATCAGCAAGAAACCTTAGATTTAAGTATTGCACTGTTAGAGCGCCCTTCAGTGACGCCCGATGACGATGGTTGCCAAGATATGTTGTCAGCACGGTTAGAGCAGGCAGGCTTTGATTGCGAGTTTATGTATTTTGGTGATAGAAAACAAAGCGGTGAACATGCTGAAGTCAAAAACTTATGGGCACGCCGCGGTACTAGCGATCCAGTGATTTGCTTTGCTGGACATACTGATGTCGTACCAACAGGTGATGAGAAAAACTGGACCTACCCTCCGTTTACTCCAACTATCGCTGATGGGTATCTGTGGGCACGCGGTGCCGCCGATATGAAAACGGGTATTGCAGCTTTTACTGTTGCAGCCGAACGTTTCGTCGCCAATCATCCTGAGCACAATGGCTCTATTGCTTTTTTAATCACTTCGGACGAAGAAGGGCCGTCAATTAATGGTACGGTCAAAGTGATCGAAACTTTAGAAGCTCGTCAAGAAAAAATCACCTACTGTCTCGTTGGCGAGCCATCAAGTACCGATACGTTAGGCGATATCATCAAAAACGGTCGTCGTGGCTCGCTAGGTGCAGAGCTTACCGTTACAGGTAAACAAGGCCATGTCGCCTATCCACATCTGGCATCTAATCCAATTCATGCGGCGATGTCTGCACTTGCAGAATTGACATCTACCGCATGGGACAATGGCAATGACTACTTCCCAGCCACATCATTGCAAATATCGAATATCAATGGTGGCACAGGCGCAACCAATGTCATTCCTGAAACGCTAAACGTGGTCTTTAACTTCCGTTTTTCAACTGAAACGACTGAAGATGAACTAAAGGCAAAAACGCATGCTATCTTTGATAAGCACTTTGCCAACAGTAAAGCGAGCTACGATATTCATTGGAAATTATCTGGTCAGCCGTTTTTGACCCCTGAAGGAAAACTGGTTTCGGCCTGTCAAAATGCGATCAAAAAAGTAACCGATGTTGATACGACATTATCAACTTCTGGTGGTACTTCCGATGGACGCTTTATCGCGCCAACAGGTGCCCAAGTCGTCGAACTGGGTGTACGTAATGCAACGATTCACCAAGTAGATGAAAAAGTAGAAGTCGATGACCTAGGAAAGCTTGCGCAGATTTACGAAGGGATTTTGGAAAATTTGTTGCTAGATTAAATGTAGTATTAATTGCGACTGTCTAATTGATGACATCTGCCCAAAGAAAAAGCGCTACCTAGTTTAGGTTAGCGCTTTTTTTGTCATTATTTTATCAAAAATGGCTTGATCAGCTTAAGTTACTTAAGTCAATTAATAGCTTTATTCAATACCAATATAGACATCAACTTGACCGTATTCTAAGTTACCACCGATATAATGCTCAAAATCTACAGCAAACGTTCGGGTATGCTCACAATCCGGCGTATTGAAATATTCCCAAGCACTTTCCCATGCATTCATCACAGTGTTAGGCATATAACCTTCTTCAGAAAATACCAAGTACTTTCCTGCAGGAATATCAACCGTCACTACATTACTAGCATTGGCCACATTGTCGCTTTCTGATTGTGCATCTTGCTCGCTGGCTACTTTCCAACTGGCCACAACGTCAAACGCTCCTGCCAGATCATCGCTTTCGTAGTTGTGATAGACACCATAAATGTCTTCACCCTCAGGGAGTTCACCCGCGTGATTTTGATAAAACTTCTGCCATAATCTGCCAAGCTTGGCAGTGTCATGGCTTATCTCAGCGTTATTAGTGGTACGAACGCTGATACCGCGACAAGCTATCGCTTCTGGTAGCTCTTTAATTTGTGAGGTCATGATGCGGCCTTTTTTATCTGTTTATTTAGTTTTCTGTTTGTAGCAATGCTGGCAGATCGAATCGATTAATCGGCTTCATCAATCCAGTTCATTTGAATGGCTTCTAGGATGCCTTCATTTGATTTTTGTGGATCATCATCAAAGCCTTCAAGTTCAGTGACCCAGCGATGCAAATCAGTAAAGCGAATATACTGCGGATCTGTTTCTGGGAATTTTTCATAAAGCTCAATCGCGATATCTAAGCTGTCTGTCCATTTTAATTTTTGTGGGGTCATAACGGTACCTTTTTTTAGTCGTTTTGAGAATCATCATTTTGAAAAGGATGCCATCGTCCTAATACTGATGACTTGATGGGCTCTATCCTATCAAAATTCAGCAAATGATTATAGCCAAGTTACTTTACGATGCTGTTTTTCAATACTGGGTTTCAATAATGGTTTGCGATATGGCTTAGACTGATTTAGTCGATTTTACCGCGACTTGGTGCTCATTCCATGTGTTAATCGTATCTGTCAATTGCTCGCCCATCATGTCTAATACTTCTGGTGTGCGCATACCTTTACTATCTGTAAAAACAAACTTGGTCATCCCAACGCCCATCAGCTGATTTTTAACAAAGAACCGATGCTCAAAATACACATACTTATGATCCCATCCTGCAACTGCACTGCTAAGCGTCATTTTATCCAAAAATTTAATTTGCTTAAGATAAATCATCTCTTGCATGGCAATCACCCAATTGAGCGGCTTAATGCCTTTTTGGTGACAGCACGCCTTTACCCAGCGCGTGACGTTGAGCTCAATAAATGATAAATAACGGTAATTGGGTAAATGATCGCGAAACCCCATATCGTGTGGCAAAATTCGATAATGACGTACAGTCGGTGCAGTCAATGTCTCTAGATTGATAGTTTCGCTCGTCGATTGATGCTTGAGCTGTTGTTTAAGCAAGCTAACCATAATAAAAAAACGCAGTAGCATGTTCATAAATTTTTCTCTTATTTCATCGTATTTATAATTGGTAATCGTCTATCGTTAAAGCTATTCAGATGGGTTAAAAGGTTAATCAAGCGCAAATCGTATACTAAGTACATAGAGCACAGTTAATTTTGTGATTATTAAACAACTGACCGTAACTGGAAAAACCTCAGTCTATAGTCGGCTCATAAATGCCGCCCACTTTAACGCAAAAAAAGCCACCTCAGTGACTTTCTTTATCTAAAAACTTATCTGTAAATAATCATGGTTAAAAACATAGCTTAGAGATTAATGACCGCCGCCATTGATAGTACGTACCATCTCTTCTACCATCTTCTTAGCATCACCAAAGATCATCATGGTTTTGTCCATGTAGAACAAGCTGTTATCCAAACCTGCATAACCAGTACTCATTGAACGCTTGATGACCATAACCGTCTGGGCTTTGCTGACTTCTAAAATCGGCATACCAAAGATTGGAGAAGTAGGATCGTCTTTCGCAGATGGGTTTACAACGTCATTTGCGCCGATAACCAACACCACATCTGTACTTGCGAAATCTGAGTTAATCTCGTCCATTTCTAAAATATCATCATAAGGTACATCAGCTTCAGCCAATAGGACATTCATATGACCTGGCATACGACCAGCAACCGGGTGAATAGCAAAACGAACGTTAACACCTTCTTCTTTTAACAACTCATATAGCTCTTTTACTGCATTCTGTGCACGGCCTTGCGCCATACCATAACCTGGTACGATGACTACGCTACTAGCATTAGACATGAGGAACCCTGCATCTTCTGCTGAGCCTGCTTTGTAGTTTTTCGGTGCCCCATCATCGCCGCCTGCTGCCACAGCTGACGTGCCCATACCACCAAATAAGACATTAAGTAGTGAGCGGTTCATGGCTTTACACATGATGTAAGACAAGATCGCACCTGATGAACCGACCAGCGAACCTGCGATAATCAGCATCGAGTTGCCAAGGGTAAAACCAATACCTGCTGCTGCCCAACCTGAGAATGAGTTCAGTAGTGATACAACCACCGGCATATCACCGCCACCGATTGGCGCAATCCACATCCAGCCAAAGATAACGGCAATCACTGCCATCGCATAAAATGCTGGTAATGAATCAGTGACGAAATAGACGCCACCGAACCCAATCATCGCAATAAATAGTAGCGCTTGAACCGGTTTTACCCAGCCGCCGACCAGTGTCTTCGCCCAGCTTTTCGCTGCTAATTTACCAAAGGCAAAGACTGAGGCTGAGAACGTAATTGCACCGATGAAGCAACCGATAAATAGCTCGATGCGGGCAACGGCGCCATGCTGCTGTTCAGTGTGCAATACCGTCGCAAGTGCAATCGCAACCGCTGCCAAACCAACGAATGAATGCATCAAAGCAACTGTTTCTGGCATCTGAGTCATTGCGACTGTTTTCGCTTTCCACATACCAACAAGGGCACCCAACACCATCGCCCCGATAATCAACCAAAGCACAGGGCCTTCTGCTAAAAAGAAGGTTGTCACAACGGCTATCGCCATCGCTGCCATACCAAAACGGTTACCGCGAATCGCTGTCTTTGGGCTAGACAAACCACGTAACGTTAAAACAAAGAGGATAGCGCCGACTAGATAGAACCAATCTGCATTTGCCGCAATCATTGTTGAGAAATCATTCATGCGTCACCTCCATTTTCTGTTGCTACAGGTGCTTTTTTCACTTTCGGCTTAAACATCGCAAGCATACGCTCAGTCACCGCAAAGCCACCGAAGATATTGATACTGGCTAAAAATACCGCGAAGGCACCAAGCAAGCTGGTCGGTGTAAACATTGAACCATCAATCGTGACAGTCTGTAGCATCGCACCCACGATGACGATACTTGATAGAGCGTTGGTTACCGCCATCAATGGCGTATGTAATGCAGGCGTTACGCCCCAAACCACGTAGTATCCGACAAAAATAGCGAGCACAAATACAGTGAAAATCGCTACAAATGGTGTGCTACTCATGGCCGCACCGGCTGGCGCTGCAGCTAAAATAGTGGCAATCATCTAATCCTCCTAAAAATTTATTCATTACTGGCAAATGTGTAGTGACAAAATATGTGGTAATAGACTGTTCAAACTAGCGTTTGGCCAGTCGTACCTGACTGTCATGTGTCACTGCCAGTGCGCCCTGAATCTCGTCTTCCATGTCTAAGTTAAGTGCCAAGCTAGCCGATGCGTCATCGCCAGCAGGTGCAATCAATGTCGTAATAAAGTTAACAAGATTATTGGCATACAAATCTGAAGACTGTGCGGCTAGCATAGATGGAATATTGGCGGCACCAACGATACGTACGCCGTTGTCTGTGGTGATGGTTTCGTTAGGCACACTGCCTTCAACGTTACCACCAGTACCAGCAGCCATATCGATCAGTACAGAACCTGCCTTCATTTTGGCAAG
Organism: Psychrobacter sp. 4Dc; assembly: GCF_002836715.1. Classification (GTDB taxonomy): domain Bacteria; phylum Pseudomonadota; class Gammaproteobacteria; order Pseudomonadales; family Moraxellaceae; genus Psychrobacter. The sequence goes on along the minus strand of NZ_PJAT01000004.1, from coordinate 2,526 downwards.
CGTTGCGCCATGTACCAAACGCGGTGCGTTACGACCAGGGATTTGCGCCGTGGTAATAACGATGTCAGCGTTGCTCAATGCTTTGTCCACGACAGCCGCTTGATCTTTGACATATTGCTCTGATGGCGTCCATGCATAACCACCGGTAGACTTAGCTGTTTCAGCCTCTTCTGCACTCATCGGCACATCAAGCCATTTACCACCGAGTGATTCCACTTGCTCGCGAGCGGTCGGACGTAGGTCACTGGCTTCTACTACTGCACCCAAACGCTTGGCTGTCGCAATCGCTTGTAGACCTGCAACACCAACACCTAGGATAACGACTTTGGCGGGCTTAACCGTACCCGCTGAAGTCATAAACATCGGGAAAGGACGCGAATACTCATTGGCCGCTAGCAATACTGCTTTATAACCAGCAAGGTTGGCTTGTGACGACAATACGTCCATATTCTGTGCACGTGACAGTGTACGAGGCAATAACTCCATCGCAAAGACTGTCGCGCCTTTGGCTGCATAAGTGTCAAGCTGAGTGTTGCGATACGGGTCAAGCATGCCAATGACGATCTGACCAGACGACAAGCTTTCAGTGGCTTCCGCTGGTAGGTCATTGACGGTGGTAATAATCTTAGACTGGGTAATCACCTCGGTACGACTACTGGCAATGTCGGCACCCGCAGCCTGATACAACTCATCAGCATAGTATGCTGCTTGGCCTGCACCTGACTGAATGACGACTTCAAACCCAAGTTTACGCAATTTTTTGACTGCGTCTGGGGTTATCGCTACACGGCTCTCGCTCGTGATATCTGCACTGATTACACCGATTTTCATACCGTCTCCTTACTTACGTCTAATGACTATATTTACGTCTCACGACTACCTTTAATACCCTCAACGCACATTTAAAAAGCACAGGGGACAAAACCCTCTGATCATGATTAATCCATTACAGCGATCAAAGGTTATCAATTTAATAAATGATAGCTACTTTACCATCATGCCTTTTTATTATAGAGATATCGTTCGTCAAGTTTCATTGTCTAATGATGACCCACAAGTAAAATAAAAATTTAGGTATTTACACCATTGGCATACTTTTTGTTGGTATATTAAAGCCTTTTATTTTTCCAAAAAACGCTTAACCCTTATAGATACAGGCCTACCTCCATTTATTTCCTAATGTTAAATCCGTTCTTTTATTAAACAAATAACGTCAATAAACACAAAATAATCAAGGTTGAGTCAAGTTCCACCCATGCATACCGTATAATAAGAATACTTGACACTCGAAAAAACTCGTCATCGATTCATTATAATAAGGAATAACCATGTATTTTTTGCTCTCCCCTGCAAAATCCCTGAACGAAACAGACGCTATACCATTAAATTTAGGCAATTATTATAGTCAGCCTGAGCTAATCAAACGCTCACAAGAATTGATGAAAGTACTGAAGTCAAAAGAGCCTATTGACCTACAAGAACTGATGAGTATATCTGACGATTTGGCTCAGCTTAATACCACGCGCAATCAACAATGGCATTGGAGCGAAGAGCAACCGTTTACTAACGATGCCTCTGACAATGCCGCCAAACCTGCAGGCTATTTATTCGATGGCGATGTCTATACTGGACTTGATATGTATCATATGGACAAAGATACCGCCACTTACGTCAATGAGCACTTAGGTATTTTGTCTGGGCTGTATGGAGTACTCAAGCCACTCGATCTTATCCAGCCATATCGCTTAGAGATGGGCACCAAGCTGAAAAATGAGCGCGGTGACAATCTTTATGAGTTTTGGGGCCAGGAAGTGACTAACGTTATCAATGCGCGTATGGCTGACAGCGATGACAAAACATTGGTTAATTTAGCTTCAAATGAATACTTTAAGGCGGTAAAGAAAAAAGCACTAAAGGCAGACATTATCACGCCACGATTTGAAGACGAGAAAAATGGTCAATATAAAGTAATTAGCTTTTATGCCAAAAAAGCCCGTGGTTTGATGGTGAAATATGCAGCAGATAACAAGCTGACCAATGCTGAGCAGCTAAAGCAGTTTGATTTGGCAGGATATTATTACTGTGAAGATACGTCCGATAATAAGACGTGGACGTTTAGACGAGATGCGGCGGATCAGTAGCTTGATATAATACGAGTCACAATTATAAAAAACCCATCATAAGCCGAAAGTTATGATGGGTTTTTTATTCTCCAACCACTAAACATTTTAGGTTCTGAACCGCCCCCGTATTGTCGGAGACTCAACATTCTGAGAGAATACGACAATGAAAAGACAAACCTACACTCCTGAGATTAAAGAACGCGCCATTCGCATGCTGATTGAAGCGTCGAGCGACTATCCTTCCACATGATCAGCTATCCAAGCCATTGCACCTAAGATTGGCTGTACGCCTGAGACCCTGCGATCCTGGCATAAAAAGCACATAGACCAAACCATTCCCGCCTCAGTGCAGGCTCAAAGTGACAAAGAGCGTATCAAAGAGCTTGAACGCGAGAACAAAGAG
>NZ_PJAT01000003.1 GCF_002836715.1 Psychrobacter sp. 4Dc | reverse complement strand
GTCGATACGACTTTCTATCATCGCTTTTAGCATAGAGTAAACTCGAAAATTAGATAAGCGCTGATAAATAACAAACAGCCATTGAGCTAAAAAATCTCTATTTTTCACATCATACGAACGGTTTTAAATTTAGTTATTGTTGGTTCAACTAGTTCAGGTATGAGAAAGGCAAATGAAACTGCTACATAGAGTAGTTGAGCAAACCGGACCGAACATCTGATGGATATAGAACTGACTATAGAATGTTTCAATTAAAGGAATAAACATGGACATACTCATTATCGTCGGCGTGGTTGTGGTGCTGGCGTTTGTTTTCATTATGGCAGCACTATTGATGCTCAAAGCCTTTTATTTCAAGGTTGAGCAGGGAAAAGCACTAATTATCAACGGTGTGAGCAAAATAGCCGTACGTTTTGATGGTGGCTTTGTTTGGCCAGTTATTAATAAAAAAGAGCTGATGAGAATCTCGCTCATCACGTTAGAAGTGGATAGACGCGGTAAAGAAGGACTGATTTGCGCCGATAACATGCGTGCTGATATCACAGTTGCATTTTATCTACGTGTCAATGAAACCGAAGAAGACGTGCTAAAAGTCGCCAAATCGGTTGGGGTTGAGAGAGCATCAGATAAAGTCGCTGTTAATGAGCTGTTTAATGCCAAGTTTTCAGAGGCGCTAAAAACAGTTGGTAAGCAAATAGATTTCGTTAAATTGTTTGAAAACCGCAGCGAGTTTCGTGACAGTATCGTTCAAGAAATCGGTAACGATCTAAACGGCTATGTCTTAGAAGATGTCGCAATCGATTATCTAGAGCAAACACCGAAAGTGTCATTGGACTCAAGTAATATTCTAGATGCTGAAGGTATCAAAAAGATTACTCAACTAACGGCTTTTCAAAACGTTATTACCAATGAGCTTGAGCGTGATGAAGAGCTAGCGGTTAAGAAAAAGAACGTTGAAACCAGAGAGGCGATGCTAGAGCTTGAGCGTCAACAAGCCGATGCTGAAGCCAAGCAAAAGCGTGAAATATCGTCAGTGATTGCCCGTGAAACGGCTGAAACTCGTAAGATTGAAGAAGAAGAGCGTAAGAAGTCAGAAACGGCCGTCATCATGGTTGAGCAGGACTTAGCGATTCAGCGAGAGAATCAGCAACGTGAAATTGAAGTAGCAGGTCAAAATCGTCTGCGTGCAGTTGTCATCGAAGAAGAGAAGGTTACGCGTGCCCGTGACTTAGAAGTCGTCTCTCGTGAGCGTGAAGTTGACTTGCAACGTATCGAGGCTGAACGTGCGATTGAACTTGAGAAAAAAGAAATCGCCAATGTCATCCGCGAGCGTATTGCGGTTGACAAAACAGTGGCGCAAGAAGAAGAACGTATCAAAGAAGTTCGCGAAGTTAGTGAAGCGCAGCGCTCTAAGCAAACACGCGTGCTAGCTGCTGAAGCGGATGCTGAAGAAGTCAAAGTACGTCAGGTGAAAAAAGCCGAAGCCGAAGAGCTATCAGCCAAGCATAAAGCCGTTGAAATCACTACGCTTGCTACGGCTAACCTTGAAGCCTGTGCCAAAGAGTCAGAAGCCAAAATCAGAATGGCTGAAGGTATTAAAGCCGAAGAGTCTGCACATGGCTTTGCTGAAGCTGCTATTCAAGAAGCCAAGTCGATCTCTATGGAAAAAGAAGGCATTGCTAGAGCCAATATTATTAAAGCGACTGGACAAGCTGAAGCGCAGTCAGAGCGTGAAAAAGGTATGGCAGATGCTGAGGTTATCGCGGCTCGCGGTGAATCTAAGGCGAAAGCTGAGCGTGACATTGGTATGGTCGATGCAGAGATTATTGCTGCTCGTGGTCAATCTACTGCCAAGGCTGAACGTGAAAAAGGCATGGCAGATGCTGAAATTATCGCAGCTCGCGGTGAGTCTAATGCCAAAGCAGAACGCGAAGTTGGACTGGCAAAAGCCGAAGTCACTCGTGCACATTTCCAAGCCGAAGCAGATGGTCTGGTCGAGAAATTCAATGCAATGGGTAGCATGAATAAAGAAGCGCGTGAGCACGAAGAGTTCCGCATGAGTCTTGAGACAGCCTTGCAAGAAGCACTGGCATCGATCGACGCAGGTAAAGAGATTGCCAAAGAAAATGCTGAAGTATTGGCAGTCGCGTTACAGAAAGCCAAAATCGATATTGTTGGCGGCGAAGCGCATTTCTTTGATAACTTTGCCAAGTCACTATCTATCGGCAAAGCCATCGATGGCCTAGCCGGTAAGTCAGATACGTTGAGCGGTATTATCAATGGCGTGATGGCCAGTCAAGCCATGAAAGCAACCAAGCAAAATGATGATAAAACCATTTAATATTAAGACATGTCTTTATAGATTGAAGACACGCGCCAAAATTAATGCATTTCTCCCTTGATAACTAGCCTGTCATTTAGGAGGCAGGCTTAATCTAACCAACTCGTTCTATACATCTTCATAGAGCGATAGCCAACTTATTATTAATAATGAGTTGGCTAATCTAAAAAATCAGCAGTGATGAATCGTTTTTTTAGATTAGCCAAGTGCTTCTTTACTTTCGATGATCTTTATCTCAAATAACTTCTTATTTTCCTTATTGCCAAAAAATTCTCTTATTATGTAAAAACAGAAACGGACGAGTAACGATGGCGGACACGCAAAACTCAACAAATTCAGACAGCAACGATAACGCTAATCAAGCCAACCAAACCGATCAGGCAGTTGCTTCAGGCAATGCTTATGAGCTCATCAAAAAACGTCTGACGGAACAAGGTAGCCGTTTAGAGCAGCAGACGCAGACGCTAAATAATGCGCGTCTCGAAGAGTTTGGCAGCACCCAAATGCAAGTCATCGCCCGTACCCGTATCCGTACCGAACATAACTGTGTGGCGCAGGATATGGTGCAGGTCGGCGATTATCTACTGTTTGGCTACAACGTTTTTATGGGGCTCAAACGCGCGAGTAATATTAAAGACGTATTGTCGCTATATCGTCTGAACGAGCCAGTTGGTAATGAAGAAGAGTATCAGCTCGAAGAGGTTGACCTAAAAGGGACGTTTTTGGCTCAAGATGCCTTTGTCCAAGACTTCAATGAGCTATATCGATACTACAAGCAAACGCGCCTGATTCAAATAACGGTGAAAGACAGCAAATTGCTGTTGGCATTTCAGATTGGTGAGCGCATCACTGATATTCGAGTGTTTCGCTTTGCGTTAGATTTTAGCCAAGGTACGCCAGAGTCTGCACAAGTTGCTTATGTGGACAATCGAGGCGAGCGTGACATTGAACTACCGCCTGCTTATGATTTTGACTGGATTGAGACCACACGCGATCAAATGGTGAATGGCAAATATCCGCATATGAATATCTTAGACACGATATTTGTAGAAACGGTCGGTGGTGATTTGACCATTAAGATTGAAGATAATACGCAGTCAGGGCAAGGTATTTATAGTGAACCGGTCAATGACCGTACCCAGTCGCTGACGGATGCTGAGATTGCTTATGCCAAAGTCGGCAGTCTAATACTGCTCAAAATATTGCCCTATCGTGAAGAGGACTACCGTTATTTTGTTTATAACACCTTGACCGAAGCGGTTCTGCGTTTGGATGCGATTGGACAGTCGTGTGTTCAGCTACCAGAAGACCACGGCATCATGTTTCCGGGTGGTTATTATCTACAGACGGGTGAGTATAAGCTGTTCGAGGCCAATAACATTGGCGCTACTGACTTGCGGTTTAAGCGTAAAATTGTATCGCCGAATGGGGAAGATGTTTTATTCTTATTTTACGACAGAGACTTGGGCGTCACGGGGCTGTTCCCTTATAATCTGATTAAAAAGCAATTGGCAAACCCTATCTATTGCAATGGTATGGCTTTGGCTGAGAATGGCCGTTTGGTGCTGTTTAGCGACCAAAGCGAGCCATCTCGTATTCACCCGATGCAAATATGGCACACGCCTTATGCCTCACACGAGTATGTGAGTGAGCTGCCAGAAAGCACGAGTTTCTATGGCAAGATTGGCAATAAAGAATTGGTGCGTGGTATCTCAGACCTGTATAGCATTACTCGCCTGATTGATAATCAAAGCGTGTCACAGAAGCTCTATGAAGAGCTTACCAATAATACCAGCCGACTCTTTGACAGCTATTATTGGTTGTCTGAGCCTGAGCTGAGCGAAGTCGCCAGTAGTATCAAAGAAGTGACAGCGACGGCTGAGCTGGTCATTGATGAATTCGCCAAAGTACAAAGTATCCAAAAGCAAACCCAAACCGCGTTAGCCGATGCCGATACGCAGCAAAGTGAGATTTTGCGGCAGATACGGGTTACTAGCTTTGAGTCGGCCAGTGATTATGTCGATCAGTTGTCAGCGTTAAGACGCCAAAAAGGCCGTTTGGTCAGCTTGGAGGATTTGCGTTATCTAGATGCCGATAAACTACAAGCATTGCAAAAGCAATTAGAGGAAGCAGAGAGCGAGCTGGCTGAAAAAACCGTGCTGTTTTTAAGTGGTGAAGAGGCGCTATCAAGCTATGAAGGCATATTGATCGATGTCAGTGAGCGATTAAACACCGCAGAAACCAATGCTGAGCTAAAACCCGTTCTAGAAAAAATTGTTGAGACAGCGCAAGGGTTAGATTTATTGACCGAGTTGCTAGGCACATTAGATGTGGCCGATGCCACGGTACGTACGCAAATTATCGATGACATATCGACCATTTATGCCAGCCTGAATCAAAGTAAAGCTAAGCTCAATCATAAACGCAAAAATCTAGGGTCAGCTGAGGCCGTGGCGCAATTTGGTGCACAGTTTAAGCTGTTCGGTCAGTCCATTGCCAACGCCTTATCCATTGCCAATACGCCTGAGAAATCAGACGAGCAAATGGCGAAATTATTGGTACAGCTAGAAGAGTTAGAGAGCCAATTCGCTGATCCAGAGACCAATAGTGGCGATCAGTTTTTAGCTGATATTATTAGTAAACGTGAAGAGATTTACGAAACCTTTGAAAACCATAAGCAGCAATTGCTCGATGCTCGCAATCGCAAAGCGCAAAACTTAGGTGATGGCGCGCTGCGAATGCTTGAAAGTATTAAAAAACGTACGCAAAGCACTGGCGTCACAGGCTTTACAGAGGAAGAAGCGTTAAATACGTATTTTGCGGCTGATGGTCTGGTGCAAAAGGTGCGCAACATCGCAAAAGAGCTGCAAGCGATGGGCTTTAGTGTAAAAGCCGATGACATCGACGCACGCTTAAAAGCCATTCAAATCGAGAGCTATAAGAGTCTAAAAGACAAGTCGGACTTGTTTGAAGATGGTGGTCAAATCATCAAACTGGGCAAACACCGATTTTCGGTTAATACTCAGCCATTAGATTTGACCTTATTGAGCCGTCAGCAGTCAGATGGCAAGCGTGTACTGAATTTGCATTTAACAGGTACCGACTATTATGAAGTGCTTAATAATACTGAGCTAAACGCCTTGAGCCCGTATTGGGACATGAATATCGCCTCCGAGTCTGATAAGGTGTACCGCGCCGAGTACTTAGCCTATAGTATTATCGAAAGTGCTAAAAATAGCCAAGATGGACTGACCGAAGAACGTCTATATCAAGCATACGATGCGACGGTTATTACCCTCGATATTAATGGCGATATTGATAACGACAGCCCCTTGTCCAAACTGGTCAAAGCTTACGCCACCCCTCGCTATCAGCTCGGCTATGACAAAGGCATTCATGACCATGATGCCACGCTGTTATTGATGCAAATACTGCCGACATTGCGTGAGGCAGGGCTACTGATTTATACCCCACAAGTACGTGCGTTGGCGCAGTTATTTTATTGGCAGCTAAATATTGTGCAAGCGCTTGGCTTAGAAAGTCTGCGTCAATTTGGTTATGACGCTTGGTTAAATGAATCAGTGCTGACACGCGCAAATAACTGGACGGATAGAGCCGCGACCGCTGAGCAATTGCGCCGTGCATTGGGCAGCGACACTGCTAAATCATTGCTGGTTGAAGACATGAGCCAAGTGATGCGTCATTTTGTTATGGCCCATAATGATGACAGTCTTAGCGCTGATAAAGATGGTAGCCTTGATAACGTTGCTGGCAAGCAGTTAACATCAAAACCAGAGTCAGATTCAAATACCAGTGATGTTCATAACGCCAACATTTTCAAGCCAAGCTACGTTCAGCTTGCCAGTGAATACTTGGTGAGCGTCATGGGGCAGTCGGCTGAATCGAATGCAGGCGCACATAGCACAATAAAATGGCAAACCAGCCAACAAGCACAGCAGTTATGTGATCAACTAAGCCAAACGCTAAATAGTGCCTCAGGCAGCACACAAAATACGGCCAGTTTTGATCAACTACAGTCTTCTATCAGTAAGCTTGGATTCCAACCCAAATCAGCCTATGAGCTATTAGCCACATGGTTTCATGCACTACTTGATAAGACTTATGGTGGTACTGATTCGGCTAATGTCGCAGCTAATGGCACGGATGAGGCAGGCGAGGCACTCAGTGAAGAGCAGCTTGCTGAGAGTAAAGAAAAAGAAGCGCTACGCAAGCAACAGCTAGAGAGCGGCCGTCATTATGTGCCAGAAGCCATTGCCGTCTTGCTTACCCAATTAAATGATGCTCAGCGTGAAGCTTTGGTGCAACGACTGATTGATTCAGGTGCTACTTTTAATAAAGGGGCTTTTAATAAAGGGCTAAGTGCTAAAGGACTAGGCAATCAAGGCGCAAGTGGCACACCATCGGCCTTGTCATTTTCCTCAATCACCTCGTCGGCTACATCATCGACTACATCATTGACCAGTATTAATAATCCGCTCAATCAAGTACAGAGCTTTGAGCGTAGCACGGGTAAGGTATCGCTTGAGATACAAGTCAATAATTTGCTGGGTGAGCATATACGTATTCATCAGCAGACGTTAACCTTTGCCGTCGATGATTTCTTAAATCGTCTACATCATCATGATACGCAAGTCATCCCTGCCTATAGACGTTATCTGGCCATGCGCTCAGAGATATTGCATGACTCAAAAGAGACGTTGCGTCTGGACGAGTTTATGCCGCGTCCATTGTCCTCGTTTGTACGTAACCGTCTGATTAACGAGAGCTATCTGCCACTCATCGGTGACAACCTTGCCAAACAGATGGGCACGGTCGGTGAGGATAAGCGTACCGATCTGATGGGTATCCTTATGATGATATCGCCACCAGGGTATGGTAAAACCACCTTGATGGAGTACGTGGCAAATCGCCTCGGCCTTATCTTCATGAAGATTAACTGTCCGTCACTCGGTCATGACGTCACCTCATTAGATCCAGAAAAAGCGCCCAATGCTACTGCACGAGAAGAGCTGAATAAAATCAACTTGGCCTTTGAGATGGGCAACAACGTCATGCTTTATCTCGATGATATTCAGCATACCCACGCAGAGTTTTTACAGAAATTTATCTCATTGGGCGATGGTACACGCCGTATCGATGGTGTCTGGCAAGGCAAAACCAAGACTTATGACATGCGTGGCAAAAAGTTCTGCGTGGTCATGGCAGGTAACCCATATACCGAAAGTGGCGAGGCATTTAAGGTCCCTGACATGCTTGCCAACCGTGCCGATATCTACAACTTAGGCGATATCATGAGCGGTATGGAAGAAGTGTTTGCACTCAGTTATATCGAAAACTCGCTGACCTCTAATACCGTCCTCGCACCAATGGCCAACCGTGACTTAAGCGATGTGCATCGTTTGATTAAAATGGCAAAAACAGACAATGCCAACCTCGTTCAAGCACAAAGCAGCGATCTGACGTATCCGTATAGCACTTCAGAAGTTAACGAAATTATCGCCATCTTGCGCCATATGTTTAGGGTGCAAGAAGTCATTTTGGACGTCAACCAAGCCTATATTGCCTCCGCCTCGCAAGATGATAAGTATCGTGTTGAGCCGATATTTAAGCTGCAAGGCAGTTATCGTAATATGAATAAGATGACCGAAAAGCTGTCGGCAGTCATGAATGAAGAAGAGCTAAACCAGCTTATAGATGATCACTATCTGGGCGAGTCGCAGCTATTGACCCAAGGCGCAGAGAGTAACTTGCTCAAGCTTGGCGAGATGCGCGGTGTCTTGACTGAAGCAGAAACAGAGCGTTGGGCGCAAATCAAAGCCGACTTCTTACGTAATAAAGCCATGGGCGGTGAAGATGGTGATACGGGCGCGCGTATCGTTGCCCAGTTGGTCGACTTGGCCAGTGGTTTCAATGCCATCAGTAGCCAGTTTGAGACATACTTAACGAAAAATGATCCTGAACAAATAGCTCGCTTACGAGAAGCAGGACAACAAGCGCAACTCGATGCCCAGCTAAACGCTCAATTAGAAGCACAAAAAATCCTTGCCGATAGCGTGATTAACAATGCCAAAGTCGTCAGCGACAGTATCGACAACGGCTTTGAGAAAAGCGTGAGTCAATTGCTGCAAATATATAAGCACGACCATAAAGCGGAAGGCGAGTATCTCAAGCAAAACCAAGACGTACAAAAAGCACTGATGGTGCAGCTGGTCGATGCCGTTGAACAACTGGCGCAAAAAATGGCGGATAGCTTGTCTAATAGTTTAACTGAGACCCTAGCTAAGAGTGATGAGAATCAAGCGGCAGATAGTGATACGACTGACGTGCATCAGCAGACCGCATTGATGGCAACTGCCCTCAAGCAAGCGTTAGAGCCACTGACGATGCGTATGGATGAGAAGCTAGCGATTGATAGCAGTACTGATCAATCTGGTAAGCTGATCGTCAACAGTCTCAATCGCCTAAATAAAATATTTGACGATTATGACTAGATAAAATATTTGACGATTATGACTAGTCACTGTGACTAATAGCAATGATACGTAGTAGGCTATAGTGACACGCGACCGATGTCGTAAACAAACTAATGAGAAAGCTATGGCGCATAAAAAGAAGAACGTTCGAAAAAAACTCTGTCCCGTCTGCGAGCGTGAGTTTAGTTGGACGAAGAAGCTCGATAAAAACTGGGAGAGCATGGTGTATTGCTCAGACCAATGCCGCCGAATTAAAAAGTATGAGGGTGTCGAGCATCAGAAGTAAGATTTCACCACAACGTAAATAGTCAAAAGTAGATGGGAGCAAATAATGGCACATAAAAAAGTGAACTTACCGCAAAAAACCTGCCCCGTCTGCCAACGCCCGTTTACGTGGCGCAAGAAGTGGGAAAAGGATTGGGAGCAGGTGATTTATTGTTCTGAGCGGTGTCGGCGGGCAAAAGGTAAAGAGTGAGTAACCCAAATTGAAAAAATTCAGCCCGTCAATTGATAGGCTGAATTTTTATACGGCTATTTTTGCAGTTTTATTTTAACAACTACTGACGATCAAAGTCTAAGGATTCATTACTATCGATAACATTGTTGTTATTGTCGTCGAATTCTAACGTGAGTACGTCCCCAGATACCCGTGCATATCGACTAAGAGGATCTGAGAGTCCAGTTGTACCATTGTTATCAAATATTTGACTGGCAGTTAATGCCTTAGTCGTACTATTCAAGGTGTAATTTCCCCATTCCATGCCAGAAGTTTCATTCTGGGCATTATCAAAAGGAGTCTCTTCATCGACTTCTAAGTGAACATAAGTACCATCGTCAAAGAAAGCAAAAGCTAATAGCTCATTTCCAGTAGTGTCGTTTTTCCACAGGCCTAAGAGGTTTTCAGACTTAGCTTTTGTAAAGGTAAAAGACTCATCACTGTCTATAACTCCATTTTTATTCTCATCCACTTTCAGCGTGAGGGTATTATCAGAGACACTGACATAACGATCAAGAGGGTCTGACAGACCAGTGTCACCGTTATTGTCAAACCTTTGATTAACGGTTAATTCTCCTGTTCTATTATTTAATGTGTAATTACCCCACTCCATACCTGATATCTCATTGTCTGGAGTATCAAACGGTATATTTTCATCGACTTCTAGATGAATATAGCTACCATCCTCTAAAAACGCCAGAGTTAGCAGCTCATTGTCTGTACTCTTATTCTCCCAAAGCCCTATTAGGTCTTTTGGATCTATCTTATCTAGGATGTTGTTGTCTGCGGTACGTTTTGAAAAACCAAACTTCTCATTATTGTCGATAACACCGTTTTTGTTATTATCGACTTCAATGACTAATTTACCATCAATGAGTCGAGCATATCGATCGAGCGAATCTGATAATCCTGAGCTGCTATTATTATCAAATAGTTGAGTGGTGGTGAGAGATCGTGTTGCCTCGTCAATAGTATAAGTGCCCCATTCCATACCATTTTTAGGATTGGTCGTAGACCCTGTTTCATCGACTTGGACGTAAATATAAGTACCGTCTTCAAAAAATGCTAACCCTAGTAAGCCTTCATTGATATCATCACTACCCCAAGCACCTAAGAGACCTTCAGACTTGGTTTCTGAATAATCAAAAATTTCATTGTCATCTATTATACCGTCATTGTTTTCATCCACTTCAAGTATGAGATTACCATCTGACACTCGAGCATAGCGGGTGACAGAGTCTGATAGCCCAGCATTACCATTATTATCAAACACAGGGGTTGTGATTAACTCTCCAGTCGCCCCATCGATAGTGTATTCACCCCATTCCATACCACCTTCTGGATTAGCTATAGCTTGTCCTAGATATTGCATTCTAGCAAGTTGCGGTCTATCGTTTACTTCTAGATGAATGTAAGTACCATCGTCTAAGAAGACGAGTGTTAAAAGCTCATTGTTAGTATCATTACCAGTCCAAACACCAAGTATTTCAGTCGTAATATCTGGTGGGTCAGGGGGCATAGCAGACGTATCATCATTATCATCACCACAGCCTGGTAGTAATAATGCAATCGACAAAGCCAATAAACCTACTTTAAATATTTTCATTTCTTATCGCTCCTTGATTGAAAGTTTAATATTT
>NZ_PJAT01000002.1 GCF_002836715.1 Psychrobacter sp. 4Dc | reverse complement strand
ATAAACACCATTATTAAAAAAGGAATCATTGTGAGTCAAAACACTTCAGAAGTTGGACAAATTATCTCCGCAAATAATCTACCTGATACCCTGCCAGCATTTACCAAAAAATCAAACGTCGCTGACAGTCGCTTGGGGGCAAAATCACTATTCGCCACCGACGATTTCTTTGCGGATAAAAGCCGTATTCTAAATCCTGGTGCACCTATCTTTGTCGTGGGTAAGTTCGATGACAACGGTAAGTGGATGGACGGCTGGGAAACTCGTCGTAAACGCCATTTGGGTTACGATTATTTAGTTATCCAGCTTGCGCGCCCAACCAAAATTGCTGGTCTCGATATTGATACCAGTCACTTTACAGGTAATTTCCCATCTTCCGCCAGTGTCGATGCTCTATACGCGCCAGAGCTACTACAGCAAGATGAAACTGAACTTACCAGTCTAAGCAAAGAAGACTGGGATGGTAAAAACTGGCAGGCGCTAGTAGGTATGACCCCGCTTCAAGGTCATAACCATGAGCTTATCGAGATTAATAATGAGCAAACGGTAACCCATATTCGTTTAAACATTTATCCAGATGGCGGCGTTGCCCGACTACGTGTCTATGGTGATATCCAACTTGATGCCAGCCTAAATACACAAGGCGAGATGCTTGACTTGGCAGGCGCATTAAACGGTGGTCGTGCCATTGCCAGTAACGATGCACATTTTGGTGCGGCTAGTAATTTACTACTACCAACTAAAGCGCCTAACATGGGTGATGGTTGGGAGACTCGTCGTCGCCGTGAGCCAGGCAATGACTGGTGCATCATCGCGCTAGGTCAAGCAGGTATCGTTGATTCCATCGAGATAGATACTGCTCATTTTAAGGGTAATTATCCTGATAAAGTCTCGATTCAAGCCGTCTACTCACCGAATACACCAGAGCAAACTTTAGTGACTCAAAGTATGTTTTGGGATACCTTGCTTGAGCCGCAAAAAACGAATGCTGACGACGCTCATCACTTTGGTAAAGACAAGCTTCAGATAGACCAGCCTATCACTCATATTCGGGTCAATATCTTCCCAGATGGTGGTATCAGCCGTGTACGCGTGTATGGCAAAATTGTTGAGGCTAATACTGATGCTGGTGCTGACAGTAAAGAGACGAAATAATGGGTGTCACTCTAACGGCTAAGCCTTTGACTAAAGCAAATTTTGCCCCTTATGGCTCGGTCATCGAGCGCTATGAAGCCTGTGAGCAAAATGCTGACAATACTTATGAGATCAATAATGGCTATGCGGTTCGTCACCATGCACTTGCCGAAAGTAAACTAGACGGTGGCTCAGTTGGTATGAGTATCTTTCGAGCCAAAAAACGTGAGAATCCGATTGCGCTCTCGGTCATGGAATACCATCCGCTTGGGACACAAGCATTTGTATCTATGGAAGGGCAAGACTATATAGTCGTCGTCGCCAAAGCTGGCGTGCCGCCGCAGTCTGCTGACGATCTGGCCGTGTTTTATGCGAAATCTCACCAAGGTGTACAGTACGATGCTAATGTCTGGCATCATCCTCTACTCGCGCTTGGGCGTGACAGTGATTTCTTAGTTATTGATCGTATCAATGGCGAGGGTAATAACTGTTATGAGATTGATATCACGGATTGGCATGTGTTTATTGAGTTAAAAGGCGAATGCAACTATAGTCAGTTCAAAATAAAACTGTTATGGTCAGGACAAATATCATAAAACAATTTGGATAAGTCATTTTCCATCCAGCCTTGGCGTAGAAACTTCACCTGAGCCCATTTCTTTTCGATAGGGTTCAGATCAGGGCTGTAGGGTGGCAGCCATAGAATACGATGACCATGCCTATTAAGTAGCTTTTGAATACGCTTACTCTTATGAAATCTAGCAATATCCATCACAATCACGCATTTAGTTTTAAGACTTGGAATAAGTGTGAACTTGCACCAGTCGTAGAATATGCTGCTGTCAATGTTGTGCGTAAAATAATCAATTGCAAACAGCATCTTTTCATACAGAGCACCGATAACGTTGGTTCGCTTTTTACCTTGCCAATTGTAGCTATCAATACAAGGTGTACCAATTAATGTGTACCCATGAGAGCGAATAGTCTCGTACTCAAAGCCGCTTTCATCCATGTAAACAACGGGATAGCCTTGTTGTTTAAAGATATCAAGCTTACTGTGGTATATCGCTCTTTTGATCGGACACGCTTTTGGATGCTCTAAGGTCTTTTTTTTGACTGATACCAAGGCGCTTTAGGGCATGATAAATGCCTGTTTTACTACAGTTTAGACGACGTGCTCGCTCATACTGGTAATCATCAGGATATTCTTTGACATCATTAAGTAGCACGTCATCTGGTATTTTATAAGGTTTAGTTTGCCTTGTTGTTTTACTATGAACACGTCTCTTCCAGTTTTGTATGGTGGTTGGGCTGAGATTGTAGAACTCAGCTGCCTCGGCAAAGGTCATACCATCATCTAAGCTTTTTAGTACTTGTTTGCGAAAATCTAGTGAGTAAGTCATGGTCTTTATAATAACAATTGGGTTTGATTATTAGTTTATAACACTTTTAGGTGGGATTGACTATAAGCTGTCATTAAGCACAAATCAATTTGATAAAAGCCCTGTTTATGTTTAACATAAACAGGGCTTTTTCTTTATTCATATTTTTCGCTAATTTATTAAGCAGTTGATTTACGATAACGACTCACGCCTGCGATTACCGTCTGATCAATTACTCTATCATCGCCTAGCATCATTAGCACAAACAACTGTTCTTCCAGTGTCTTGGTCTGCGCCATACGTCGCTCAAGCAATTCCGTTGCACCCATATCGATGACCACAAAATCCGCTTCTTTATTTGGCATAAAGTTACCAATTTTATTATCCAATAATAGCGACTGGGCATTACCCAAAGTAATTTGGTATAGCCCTTGATGAGCGGATAACTGATTGCTTTGTAGTTGTTGGATTTTGTACGCTTCTGACAGAGTCGTCAGCATCGACAGACTTGTCCCTGCTCCAACGTCAGTGGCGATACTGACACCGGTATAACTTAACGTTTTGGGTAAATCGAATAGTCCACTACCCAAAAACAGATTGGACGTCGGACAGTGTGATATCTGCGTACCAGTCGCACGCAGACGCTCATACTCAGATATTTCAAGGTGAATACCATGTGCCAAGGTAGTGCGTCGACCCAGTAATCTCATATCATCATAGACATCGAGATAGCCTTTATGAGTGGGATACAGTTGTTTCACAAAGGCTATCTCATCATGATTTTCTGCTAGATGCGTCTGCAGATAAACACTCTCGTAACTGGCATACAGCTCACCTGCCATTTGTAGTTGCTTGGGTGTCGAAGTAATAGCAAAGCGCGGGGTAATCGCCACATGTTGGCGGCCGCGCTCATGCCAATTATCAATGATGTTTTGGGTATCTCGAATGCCCTGCTCAGCAGGTATACACAAATTATCAGGCGCATTTTGATCCATCAAGACATTACCCGTGATCATGCGGGTGTTAAGCTTGTGACTTTCCGTAAAAAATGCATTCACTGATTCAGGGTGACTGGTAGAAAATACCATGGCGCTCGTTGTGCCATTGGCTAGCAACTGATTTAAAAAGAACTGCGCTGTGTCATGTGCTACTTTTGGATCGCCAAAATTGGCCTCGGTAACGAAAGTATAATTATTAAGCCAATCAAGTAATTGCTCACCGTAAGCAGCAATCATATCTATTTGCGGATAATGCACATGGGTATCAATAAAGCCTGGCATGACAAGTTTGTCGCGATAATCATGTACTTTGACTACTGGCTGTTCTACTTGCTCAGAGGTATTAGCATATTTCGCTAATATTGTCTCGTTATGACCATACTCTACAATGCACCCTGTCACATCATCTACGACAAGCGCACCATCAGCGATATATTCAGGATAAACCTGTACACCTTCAATCACTGGTAGCAACGTAATGTCTCGTTCCACAGCTAATGTCTGTGAATGATCAGAGGTTGCACGCTCAGTACGATCGCTTTCGGTCAAGTAGTGTAGCAGTCGAGCTTGATAGATATGTAGGGTCATTCGTAGATCTCACAATGGCTTGGTAGTCCTGAGCGTTTTGATAAATAGTACTAAGCGCTTTAATGATTTAATAAAAAGTATAAAAGTTATATGGAATGAGCCGTTCAAGAAATAGCCTGATGATACTGCTGTAGGAGCTGTGCCACGATAGAAACCGCCACCGCCATCGGCTCTTTTCCGCCAATTTGTAATCCAATCGGCATGACCAACTGATTCACCAGTTGCTCACTGTAGCCACGCTGAATCAAACGATCTCTAAAACGCTTGGCTTTGGTTGCCGAGGCAATGCAACCTATGTAAGGTGTCAAAGTATCTGAGCATTTATCACGTGATGCACTCATGTCAGAAATAGTATCTAATGCCGCCCGTACTAACTCAAAATCAACACTATGATCATGAGTCATAACCAGAATAAAACGCTGACCACCCTGTTCGATAAATGGGCGTACAAAATCTACAGGCTCATCATCGATATGCGGACGGATATGCGCTGGTAAGTTATAAAGTGTGGATTGATTAGTAGTAGATTCATCAACTAAGTAACGCTTAAACATCTCTGGGCGACTGTCTACCCAATCTACCTGACAAGGTAGCTCAGCGAGAATGGTCATTAACGCTGATGCCACATGCCCTGCACCAAACACTAGTACTGACATCGGCGGCGTTACGTTGAAGCATTCGAACATAACGGTGACGCTACCGCCGCAACACTGTGCCAACTTTGCACCTAGCGGGTAGTGCTTGGTGTAGACAGCATCACGGCGCACTGCTTTAGAAGGTATTAACGTGCTTTCACCGTCAGTTTCAGCGACTTTTGGTTTTACTTCTTTTGTTACCGTTGCCGCTATTTCACCATTCAATAGCTGCCGTGCCGTATTGACAACGTCGTGCTCTAGACCGCCGCCGCCCAAGGTGTCTACGATACTATCTTGCGTGACAATCATTTTTGCCTGTAGCGCTCGAGGAGCAGATCCATTCACAGCCACGACCGTCGCCAACACGTGAGCAATGCCTTGCTGCTGATATTGCGCTAGACCTTCATACCAAACGACTGGCGGTGCTAACGACTCATTCACTGTGCGCAGGACCTCTTGCCCCTGCTACATTTGGATGCTCTATCGCGTTAGGCTGATCATCGGTTTGTTTACCTTCGACTTCTTTTGGATCGATGTCTTTAGCATGACGTACGTCTTGCGGCATTGCTTTTTCGTTGTAAAGGTCACTGTTCTCTTCTGCGCCTTTTACTAAACTATCAATCGTGTCTGTATCTGCTTTAGTTGTTAAATCCCACGACGTGCCTTGCATGCGCATCACTGCTTTTAGTACAGCTTCTGGCGTCGCAGGCATGGTCAGCTCTGGATTCTTTCTGTAATCGCCAAGGCTCGCGACCGCATTATTAAGGGCACACCAAACACTGGCTGCCAACATAAACGGCGGCTCGCCAACGGCTTTAGAGTTATAAATCGTTTGTTCTTCGTTTTTGCGATCGTACAATTTGACATTCCACTGCTTAGGTAAGTCATGCGCGGTTGGAATTTTATAATTAGCAGGACTATCAGATGCGAGCTTTCCTTTATCATTCCAGATCAGCTCTTCTGCCGTGAGCCAGCCCATACCTTGCACAAAACCCCCTTCAATCTGACCGATATCAATGGCAGGGTTGATCGATTGTCCTGCATCATGCAGCACATCACAGCGTAGTACTTGGTACTCACCTGTCAACGTATCAATCTCAACCTCAGCACAGGCAGCACCGAGTGCAAAGTAAAAGAACGGACGTCCCCATGCTTTAGAGCGATCATAAAATATCTTAGGCGTTTTATAGTAGCCAGTAGACGACAAGCTGATACGGTTCTGGTACGACAGTTGAATCATCTCAGCAAAAGTCAGTGTTTCTTTATCGCCAATATAGACATGGTTCTTTTCAAAGAGTATGTCTTCTTGCGCCACTTCGAAATGCTCAGCAGCAAATTCAAGTATGCGAGCTTTAATGCTTAGACAAGCGTTCTGTGCTGCCTTACCATTAATGTCTGTACCTGATGACGCGGCAGTTGGTGAAGTGTTAGGCACTTTATCCGTACGTGTCGCTGATACTTTGACTGTATCCAGATCAACGTCAAATTCATTGGCAACAATTTGGGCAATTTTAATATATAAACCCTGCCCCATCTCCGTACCACCATGATTGAGATGGATACTGCCATCAGTATAAATATGTACCAATGCACCTGCCTGATTGAGCGTTTGCACTGTAAATGAAATACCGAATTTTACTGGCGTTAAAGCAAGACCCAAACGTTTATCACTGCCTTCAGCGGCAGCTTTTTGATTGGCTTCTATAATTTGTTGACGGCGATTGTCATAATCGCAATCGTCTGCCAGTTTGGTCATGATGGTCGCTAAATCAAAATGCTCAATCGTCTGACCGTAATGCGTGCTTTGACCATCTTGATATAAGTTTGCTAAGCGCACTTGTAGCGGATCCTGCCCCAGCGTATAGGCAATATGGTCCATCATATATTCAGCAGTCATCAGACCTTGCGGACCACCAAACCCTCGATAGGCAGTATTGGATACGGTATGCGTCTTGCAGCGATGCCCTGCCACATGAGCAGCTGGATAATAATAGGCATTATCACAATGAAACATCGCTCTATCGACGATGGCATCAGACAAATCTGGCGCATAGCCACACAAGCCAGCCAGCTGCATATCGACGCCCAATATACGCCCAGACTCGTCTAAACCAACCTCATAACGGTTGGCAAACTCATGACGCTTACCCGTCACCACCATGTCATCTTGACGATCTAACCGCATACTGACAGGGACATTATGGCGTTTGGCGATGATACCGCATAGACACGCCCAAGCAGCGGCTTGCGTTTCTTTACCACCAAACCCGCCACCCATACGGCGCACGACTGTGTTTACCGCATGAAATGGCAAGTCTGTCACTTCGGCGACCAGCTGCTGTACTTCGCTTGGATGCTGTGACGACGTGTACACCTCTAGCCCGCCATCATCACACGGCACCACATAAGACACTTGGCCTTCGAGATAAAAGTGCTCTTGCCCGCGCATATGAATATGACCTTCAATGCGAATCGGTGCGTTCTCGAGCGCAGTCGCCGCGTCACCACGCTTCATAAAGTGACTCGGACGCACAAACAACTCTTGCTCTAACGCTTTATCTATACTAAGTACCGCTGGCAATGGCTCATATTCTACTACTGCTTTAGTAGCGGCTTTTTTGGCAGCACGATGACTGGTAGCCACCACTACAAATAGTGTCTGACCCACATACTCTGTGATGTCATCCACCATCAGTGGCTCACCGTCGAACACCGCACCGATATCCGTCTGCGCAGGCAAATCTTTAAAACTTAAGACATCTACCACCCCATCCGCATCTCTAACAGTGCTCAAATCCATACTCAATACACGTGCGTGAGCGTGGCTGCTTTTACCTACTGCCAGATGTAGCGTGCCTTGCGGTTTTGCAATATCATCCACATAAGTCGCCGTCCCCATGACATGACTAATCGCACTATCATGCTTAGCCGAGGTACCAATTTTGTTTTTTGGCGGACGCACGCGGCGGATACTATAACTGTCAAATAAGGACGAATGATGGCTCATGGCGGATCTCTTCTATTAGGACGCTTTGATTAATGCTCTTTTATTCTTGGCAAATATAACGATTAGGCGGTATTAGCAATTTACAACTCTGCTAGTTAAGCAGTCTCAGTCTGTCTATCTGCTACCAACTGCTTACCGCACTTCACCAGTAGACGCTGTACCACATGTGAGCGATATTCACGGCTGGCTCTGACATCGGTCATAGGCGTAACGTCTGCAGACAAGACTTGTGCTGCTTGCTCAAAACTCGCAACTTTAGCAGATTGTCCCACGAGCGCTTGCTGACAGGTTGTGGCTAATAACGGTATGGCAGCCATGCCACCAAGCCCAAGCTTTGCATTCTCTATCGTCATGCCATCTGCTGATACATCGATTCGCGCAGCCAATAGACACGCTGAAATATCATCTTCGTAGCGTTTGCTAATTTTATGAATAAATAAGTGCTGATTGTCATGCATCAGAGGAATATGGATAGCGACTACGTAACTACCTGCTTGCAGTTTGGTCTTTTTATAATCTAAGAAAAACTCTGATAACGGTATGATCTCATCCGTACAAACCGAATCACTACTATCTAAATCATTATCTGATTCTTCACGATTAGGCGCGCAATGACGCAGATGAATTGACGCATCTAACGCCAATAAAATCGGTGGTAAATCACCAATTGGAGAAGCGTTGGCTATATTGCCGCCGATGGTGCCCATATTACGGATTTGCGGAGAAGCAATGCGCTCAAATACTTGCGCAAAGCTTGGAAAATACTGCTCAAGCACAGGTAACATCTGCTGATAGCTCATGCCAGCACCTAATACTAGTGATTGGCTAGGAGCTTGCTCGTTATCTAACCCTTCATTGCTTGAGTCAGACTTTGCGTCAAGTAATGACCATGATTTTAGTGCCTCGACACCTGAAAGCTGGATAATGACCTCGTGATCAACCAACTGCTGGGTTACACTCAATCCCAAATCCGTACCGCCTGACCAAATCGTAGCCTGCGGATAGGCAGCTAATACCTGATTGAGTTCATCTAGTGACTTGGGCATATATAACTGTCGCCCAGCATCACTGATTGCAGGGGCAATCGCTTTCGACTCTTCATTCTTTAATTCGACGTTATCTGGCACATTTTCAGATACTGTTGATTCTTTTGTACTGCTCATCGCATCTGTGGATAGACTGATAGTCAAGTCTTTCACTGCTGACTGCTCTGCTTCTCTCTGCTGACCGATATCACTCATCAGTAGGCCCGCCTCGATAATCGGACGATAACCTGTACAGCGACATAGGTTGCCAGAGATTGAAGCAACCACTTCATCATAGCTTAGTTGCTTGGCATCACTCTGATTTGCTGCTTCTGGACTTGTCTGCATACGATTGTTTTCATAAACGCAAGCCAGCGACATCACAAACCCAGGCGTACAAAAACCGCACTGTGATCCGTGACATTCAACCATCGCTTGCTGCGCTGGATGCAGCAGAGCACGTTCTGGATGATGCTCAGGATTATCTGCTAAATAAGAAGCCGTCATCAGATGATGACCATCCATAAGCGACACTAGCGTAATGCAGGAGTTAATCGTATAGAACGGTGGCGTAGCATTTTTTCCTTCGCCATTTTCATCATTAAGCGCTGGCTGGCTAGCGTTAGGCAGGCGCTGAACCATCACAGTACAGGCACCGCAATCACCACTACCACAGCCTTCCTTGGTATCCGTTTGGCCTTCATGCAATCGTAGATACTCAAGCACCGTCGTATTAGGGTTAAGCTGGGTTAGCTCGTGGCGTTTCCCATTTAAGTAAAAACTAATCATAGCAAGACTCGGCTAAAATAAAATAATGAAGATAAGCATAAGGCTTAAGGAGTTTGACGGCTTAAATGCTGAAAGTAAGCATTTGGTTTACATCATGCTGCAACCGTTCAAGTACGGTTATTCTGTTTTATTTGATAATACATTCTTAAGAGATAAAAAATCTAGGACAGCGCACTTTTTATATCAAGTAAGCTGGTTGCAAATATCAGCATTCATCGAACAATTTTGTTAGAAAACTCGTACTATACGATACTTGACTATTTGGTCAGCTTTCAACATATTATCACTATTCTTGTTTATAACACAACCCGTTAAAATGCCTATAGATACTATCGAACAGTTGGCAAATAATTGGTGAATAACTTAAATCTAAGGGAATATCTATACGGTTTGTAGATTTTATTCATTACTCAGCCACTCAAAACCAGACACTGTTTTTATAAATATTTCTAATTTTATACATAGTGAATAATAAAGCTGAGCGTTAGATAAGCCATACTATAAACAGCGAGATAGCCTGCGTAAAAACAGTACCGAATACATATATCGCCTTTAAACTGCTATCAGCAGCTGATTTTTATATATAATGTCTGCAAATAAGCCTGACTCTTCACTGTTGTGACTTCTAATGATAAGTAATCGTGACATATCGTTGGGCTAAAATCGTTTTTGAGATATTACTATGAAGTCATTCGCCTTTACCTATTTCCTAGTAGCAACGATGCTATTAGGAGGTTGTCAATCATTTCAATTCGTTGACAGTCCTATCCCTGTGAAGCCTGCCCCTCCTAAGCTTATTGCTCCATGAAAAGCCTAGCGCTTAATAGCACTTATCGCTCGATAAAAATTGGGCACAAAAAAAGCAGACATCGATAATGTCTGCTTTTTTATTCGATCGCTCTGTCGGTTCTAGCTGTTTTTAACGCTTAGTGTCAGCTGGTTGATGCTTAATAATCGTTTTGGCCAGATGATCACCAAACCAAATAGCAGTATCAATATCGCCCGAACCTGGTGTCTCTTCAGGCGGCCCATCAAGCGACTGAGTCATTAGACCCAAAAAGCTAGACAGGCGGTTTAAGTCATGAGCCTCATGACCTGTCGGCATCAATGGCAGACCAATCCAGTTCATACCATGTTGCATCGCATATAGAGAAATCTGCTGCAATACAGCAAGTTTATCACCGCTCAGGCCGCCCGAATTGGCAAACGCTGCTGCCCATTTACCCTCCCACTTACGATGATACCAACGCTTAGATGTCTCATCCATAAAGGTCTTAAACTCAGCCGTCACGCTACCCATATACACTGCACTACCAAAAACCAGCAAGTCTGCTTGATCTAAGTATTCCCAATCAACATCATAAACATCGACAGCCTTGGCTTGCGCTTCTGGCAATTGCTGATGCGCACCTTGTACTATCGCCTCAGCGACACGCTTGGTATGACCATAATTACTATGGAAGATAACAGCGATTGAGACATTAGGCGCGTTATCAGTAGATGTAGAGGTGTTAGACGATTTAGCAGGTGTATTCATACGTACTCTAATAATAAATAATTGGTTGAATAGTAAAACTTACAAAATATTGGATATTTAGCCACAGTTGACAGTTAGTGGCCTCATTTTCACTGATAAATCCTTATCGATAGCTCAAGCTCTCGAACTGTCAGGTGATAGAGCAATCGCATAATCTATATACCGCAATATATATATGCGATGAACTTCATTGAATTCAAGCCCATTGTATCAGACGTACTTTTGTTTTTAAGTTATTTATTAAAGTCCGACTAATCAGAGCACATATATTTTTAATATATTTTGTATAAATGGATAAGTCGCATTAACTGATAATATGACATAAAAAATTCCTGATACCTGATAAACCTATAAT
>NZ_PJAT01000001.1 GCF_002836715.1 Psychrobacter sp. 4Dc | reverse complement strand
GTCTGTATTTTATTCTTAGTGGCCTACGTAGCGAATCCTATTTAAAGGTGAGCAATGAATAACGACTATCTGGGAGACAGTCGTCCGCAGCGCAAGACGAAAGGCTATGCCTGTAGATAGTTCTTGTGTTGCCTAGCAAAGCACTGCTTTGCCTTAACGGCGCTCTTCTCGTTCGTCAGCTCTTTATCTAGAATAGGGACACTATGTACATTGGTATTAAGCGATATTGATGTTAAATTATAAAGCAATAAATTATTTAGTATCGAGTATAGTATGAGCAAAAAAAGCAAATCTAGGCGAGACGTTAGGAAAAAGGCGAAAGAGCAAAAACGGAATAAAAAGCGAGATATGCAAATCAAGGAGAAGCAGAGAATACCAACTATTTACTTCGATGAGTCTGGTAATACAGGCTCAAATTTAATCGATTTAGATCAGCCAGTATTTACTTTAGCTAGTTGTACATTCTCCAAAGAGATATCTGAACAACTGCTTGAATTGATTGATTCTAACTCTACTCAGGAAGTACATTTCAAAAATCTTCGACGTCGAAAATCTGGACAAGATGCAATTATCCGATTAATGAGTAGTAAGTTACTTGATGTGAAGTGCGTTAAAATAAATATTTTTTTAAAAGAGTTTATGATTACGACAAAGATTGTCGATATACTAATTGAATATATGATGCACTTGATGGGTGAAGATCTCTATTTAAATGGTCAGAATATAGCCCTTTCAAATATGCTTTATTACTGTTTACCGACATATTGTGATAAAAACTTGGTGCAATCAATGTATAGGTTGTTTGTGATCATGATTCGTTCGCAAGATCAAGAAAACATTGACAACTTTTACAACGAAGTTGAAAATGTAAAAGATTCGTCATCTGATGAAAGTTTTAAGACATACTTAGATACCATACTAGCCACTAAAAAATTTATAGATGGTGCACTAAACTGTACTGATAAGCACTCTCTAGATCCATCTATACCTGCATTTTTTAGCCAATGTGCTCAATGGAGTGCCTTATATCCAAAAGGTTTTCATATCATTCATGATGATTCTCATAGTCTCGAAAAAGAAAGGTTATTATTTGCTCAATTTATGGACTGGACACAAAATGAAGTAGAATTGGGTTATGATCGAAGAAAGTATAATCTACCTCTCAAAGGTAAATCTTTAAAGTTTGCTAGCTCTAAAGATTTCTCACAAATACAAGTGTCTGACATTATAGCCAGTTCTTTTGCCTATTGGGCGACTGGGGTCAGTCGCGGGGAGACTGAAGACTATTTATTTTTAGAATTAGATAAGCTCGATCTGAATAGATTTGTCGGTCATAACAAAATATGGCCTACAAAGGACGTAACACCAGAGGAGTTAGGTACGATTCATAACGGTGGTTTAAATGCAGCAGACCATACACCGTTCTTTCTATACAACGCCACACCAAATCCAAGTGTCATGAATACTGAATAAATTAAAGTATCCAGAACTGGTAAAGCTACGCTAGTATTTACAACTTTACGTCTGAATATTTTTATTACTTTTATCTAGGAACAATCATGTCCGCTCATAATTATAATGAAATCAGAAGAATCATCTTTTCTACAGCAAATAATCCTAATAAGGGTTTTCTATTAGCTCACGAATGGTTGGATAGCACTTATAAATCAAAGCTTGGTTATAAAGGGTACTCCGGTTTGAAGGCGGAGCTTAATTTTTATCAAAGGTATGGTCAAGATTTTAAATTAACTGTTGCTGGAGATATGGGAGAACATGCTGACTTTAGTGGTATGTATGGCTCCTTAGCGACTAGATTTGATGTAACTACAAATATTGATTATAAAAAATTTTCTGAATATGAACCTTTTATGGGTAACGGAATCTCATATAAAATTGCTTTATATGATAAAACTAATTTTGAAGTTATAGACGTTTTAGACTTAGCTTTCCCTAATTGTCAATGGTGTGGAGAGCACGAAATTCCGTTTGTGGCTCTGCTCGGTGAAAACTATAATCGACACGGAATGCCACTAATGCATAATGATCAACCTACTTTTAGTGTTTGTATAGGTTGTCAGTCATTAAGAGAGTTAAAAAGAAATATTGATTTTATACCAAGTCCCAGTGAATATTTTGAAAGACATGCTATGGGAGAAACCGAAGAACAAAGACTAAAGTCAACTCAGCAATACAACATTGAACAATACAAGTATTTCAGAAGAGAGTTTACTGATAATTTGATGGGAATCGCGAGTCATAGTTACCACATGACAGATCGTAAAGGAGATGGATATTGGAGTTTAAATTTCACTTTCCAAAATAGGGCTGTATCTGATGTATTACCGTTTGAAATTGAGTGTGGACATGATATTTAAAAGTTGTAAGCAATTGCATCTACTCAATACGCTGCTTACGTCCTAAAACTAATTATAATATTTCTCTGCGCTATTCAGTATTCACACTAAGTCGTAGCTGATACTTAGGACGACACCGCAAACAGCCGAAGCAATAACTTTCCCACAAAAAAAAGCCCATATTAGCGAACTAATACGGGCTTTGACATTCAATAAAGTATTCAACAAACTAAGCTAACAACTAAGCACCTTTACCAAATTTACCACTTTGGAAGTCGTTGATGGCTTGCATAATTTCTTGATGACTGCTCATAATAAAGGGCCCGTATTGCACAATCGGCTCATGTAGAGGACGACCAGTGATCAAAATTACTTTGGTATCTTTTTGACTATTTGCTAAAACAATTCACCTATCTCAGGTATCTCTTCAAAATCGAATCCTAACTGTTCATCTTTACGCTGTCTCATTTGTTCTATACGCAGCTTACGTCCTGCGATAAGCCTTAGCACCTCGCGCTGCTGCTCTGTCGTCATATCATGCCATAGCTGGCGCTCAGTTCGACTACGCAGGCAACCAAAGCAATAACCCTTCTTATTGCTTTGACAAAGACCAATACATGGATTGGCAATCTCGAACAGCTCAAACTGTTGATTCATGACTCCTCCATAATGACTACCGTCATTCCTTTGACCTGCATAAAATCACTGTACAACATTATTATGTCGCAAATACCGACTAATAGTGTGCCATTTTATTATTATTATTTCCGTCTAGCGGGTGCTATGCTTAGCTTTGATAGCCTTTATAAGATAATCATAACAAAATTAATAAGTGAGATGATACGTGAACTTGATTTATATCCATGGATTGGACAGTGATGCCAACTCGACCAAAGGGGTGCTGTTAGAAAAATATTGTCAGCTTCATCATCCTGATATTAATGTGCTGCGTCCTGATTTAAATAAAACCCCAGCACAAGTATGTGAGCAATTACTGTCTTTAATCAAAGCGCTAAATAATAGTGAAGATAGAAAATCAGCAGATAAGCAGACTGAGTTATCAAATACGGTATTAATCGGCAGCTCGCTAGGTGGGTATTTTTCTACTTTGATAAGCAATCAGATAGGTTGCCCAGTTTTATTGCTCAATCCTAGTACTCAGCCCCATATCACTTTACAGCGTTTCTCTAATAAACCAGTATCAAGTCAAGATAACTTAAATGAGTCATCTACTAGCAAAGTCCTGCATACGACAGCGGGTGGCTGGAGTATTACGACTGCAGATTTACAGTGGTTTGCAGATCATCAGCTTTTATCAGTAAATTATCCTGATAAAATTGCTGTGCTATTAAAAGAAGGCGACGAGCTGTTAAATTCTGAATTGTCTAAAGCTTTTTATCAAGGTCAGGGCGCATCGGTAACGGTGCAAGTGGGTGGCGATCATCGCTTCAGTGATTTTAATGATCAGTTGCCCATGGTAATGAATATCTTACAGAGTTTAGTACAGCCTTAAATAGACGACATTATATGACGTAAGCGATGGAGTATTAACGTTAACGTCGCCATTTTTCGTTATAATGGTTTAATAGAATTAAACGCACGCGAACAGTTAAGGATGCATTTGTGAGTCAATATAATGCGCAATCGTTAGAAGTTTTAGAAGGTCTTGAGCCAGTCCGTCGTCGTCCAGGTATGTATACCGATACCACGCGCCCGAATCATTTGGCGCAAGAGGTCATTGATAACTCGGTTGATGAGGCATTGGTGGGTTATGCTAAAACCATCAAAGTGCAACTGCACAGTGATGGCTCGTTGTCTGTCGAAGATGATGGGCGAGGTATGCCGACGGATATTCATCCTGAGTTTGGTCAATCTGGTATTGAGCTGATATTAACTCGCTTACATGCAGGTGGAAAGTTCTCGACCTCCAATTATGAAGTGTCAGGTGGTCTACATGGTGTGGGTATTTCCGTTGTTAACGCACTATCAACTCGCGTTGAGGTTACGGTATGGCGTGATAGCACACAGTTTGATATGGCATTTGAAAATGGTGCACCAGTTACGCCATTAACGGAAGCAGTCAGCTCAAACAAACGCAAACGTGGCACCAGAGTGCACTTTTGGGCGGATGGTAGTTTCTTTGATACACCTAAACTTAATGTAAAACAGCTCAAGCATAATTTAAAAGCAAAGGCTGTTTTGGCCGCTGGACTGACGATTGAATTCACTGACGATATTAATAATGAAAAGGTCGTTTGGCAGTTTACAGATGGGGTAGTCGAGTATCTAAGCGAACAATTAGATGGTTTGGAAACATTGCCTGAAGCACCGTTTTATTATAATTACGATGCGAAAGCGGGCGAACGAGCGGCTATTACCTTTGCCTTGTCTTGGTTGCCTGATGGTGGTACGCCGATTCAAGAAAGCTATGTGAACCTGATTCCGACAGCTCAGGGCGGTACGCACGTCAACGGACTGCGTACGGGCATCTTAGAAGCATTACGTGAGTTCTGCGATATTCACAATTTGCTACCACGTAGTGTGAAGCTAACCGCAGAAGATGTCTGGGATGGGGTGAATTATATCCTGTCTCTGAAGTTCTCTGAGCCACAGTTTTCTGGACAGACCAAAGAGCGTTTATCTAGCCGTGAAGCTGCAGGCGCTGTACAAACATTGGCAAAAGATGCCTTTAGCCTATGGTTAAACCAGCATGCGGACATGGGTACGCAAATCGCTGAATTGGCGATTAATAAAGCAGGTCGTCGTCTGAAATCGGCCAAAAAAGTCGCTCGTAAGAAGATTACGCAGGGACCCGCATTGCCTGGTAAATTGGCAGACTGCCGTGGTGATTTACGTGATGGCGCTGAGCTGTTCTTGGTGGAGGGTGATTCTGCGGGTGGTAGTGCTAAGCAAGCAAGAGATCGTCATTATCAGGCGATATTACCTCTGCGTGGCAAAATCTTGAATACGTGGGAAGTATCCTCAGATACGGTGCTATCAAGCCAAGAGATTCATGATATTGCCATTGCTATCGGTGTCGATCCTGCCTCTGATGATTTGTCCGAGCTACGTTACGACAAGATATGTATCTTAGCGGATGCTGACTCTGATGGACTGCACATTGCGACATTGATCTGCGCTTTGTTTGTGAAGCATTTCCCTGCACTAGTGGATGCAGGGCATCTATTTGTGGCCATGCCGCCCTTGTATCGAGTAGATGTAGGTAAAGAAGTTCATTATGCATTGGATGAGCCGGAGCTTGCACATATCTTGGCTAACGTACCGGGTAATAAAAAAGCCCAGATTACACGTTTTAAAGGACTTGGTGAAATGAGTGCTGAGCAACTACGTGAGACGACGATGAGCCGTGATACACGCCGCTTAGTACAGTTAGATATGGATGACATGGTACTGACCAATAGCGTGATGGATATGCTACTGGCTAAGAAACGTGCCTCTGATCGCAAGTCGTGGCTTGAGAGCAAAGGGGATTTGGCCGATATTTCTTAAGGATTAGCAAGGAATCTAAAGAAATATGGGTGCAGAATATTGGGATAGGTCATTACTTATATTTATGGATAAACGATCTATCACATAATAAAAGCACGCAAAATTCAGCCTAGCCACAAAGGCTTAATGGTATTATGTCAGTACCTTTCATTATATTGTGCTGTCATGATACCGAAGATTTTTAACCGTTCTAAGTCTGTTGTTTCTAAACCTGCGCGCTCCAAAGTACTCCCAAAACTTAGCAAAAAGCATTTGGGAGACAAGGTTCCAAAGCGTGGCAACAAGTTTGCGCCTGTTATTGCATCCGCGCTGTTAAAGGCATCAGGTTGGCGTACGGTAGGCGAGATTCCAAATATCTCACAAGCTGTAGTGCTTGCTCTACCACATACTTCTAATGTGGATGGTATTTATGCGATTCCAAGTCTGTTTGCATTAGATATCAAAATCAGCATTATGGGCAAGCACACGCTATTTAAAGTTCCTGTGTTTGCACAGTTATTAAATTGGATAGGGGTTATTCCTATCGATCGTGGTAATAAAGGCTCTGTACTGCAAGCCAGTATTGATAAGTTCAAAACTGGTGAACCATTATTTTTGGGATTATCACCAGAGGGGACACGGCAATATACTGAGTCGTGGAAGACAGGGTTTTATTATTTAGCGGTGGGTGCTGGCGTACCGATTTTGCCAGTAGCGATGGATTACAATACTAAAGAAATACGGTTTATGTCACTGGTTTATCCTACAGGTGATATCGAAGCAGATTTGCCAAAAATATATTCTCAGTATAAAGGGGTGTTGCCAAGACACCTTGAGCGTTTGTCACAGCCACTACAAGACATCAATAATGCAGCTGAATAAGCCAAATGGTATAAATAATAGTTCAATTAGTTAAGTTAACAGAACTGGTTGTATTGCGGGTACGCAGGCTAACAGCTACCTACAACTAAGTTCTGATAATTGATGTTGAAAAAGCCCCTGATATGATGATATCAGGGGCTTTTTTTGAGTAATATTTGAATGTTTATCAGTGCAAAAGTCTAAAACTGTGGTTGGCCGTTAGAAGCGCTAACACCACCGTCGACAGGTAGATTGACACCAGTAATCATGGAGGCATCATCACTTGCTAAAAAGGTAATGGCAGCGGCGATATCTTCTGGGGTTGCCAAACGTCCAAGCGGACAGCGAGCTAAGAACTTATCCGTCTTAGACTCATTGTCTTGGATAGCCGTAGTCATATCGGTTTTGGTGACACTTGGATTAACCGCGTTGACGCGAACACCATCTGAACCATGATCTAATGCCAATGTACGGGTTAAATTGGTCACACCCGCTTTAGCAGCATTGTAAGCAGCCATGTTCCAGTCACCACCCACACCTGAAAGCGATGAAATATTAACGATATTACCCTTTGATGCAATCAAGTGAGGCATAGCCGCTTGAGAGACATAGAAAGTCCCGTTTAGATTTACATCGATAGCAGAGCGCCAATCATCAGCAGATAGTTCTGTAATTTTACCTTGAGTTGCTTTGCCAGCATTGTTTACCAAGATATCAATTTTGCCGAATTTGTCGATAGCGCGCTCAACCATCTCTTGTACTTGGCTTTGGACACTGATATCGCATGTAATAATGAGATAATTATCGGTATGAATCCAGGTACGATCTTGCGGCAACTCTTTGGCAGTTTCTTCTAGTGTTGCTGCCGTACGTCCTACTAAAACCACACTAGCGCCTTCCTCGGCAAAGCGAATGGCAGTTGCACGGCCAATACCAGAGCCTGCACCCGTTACAACGACGGTCTTTTCTTTAAAACGCTTCATAATGTTTAATCCTTATTATTATATAATAGTCATTAAAAATTCGATGATTAAAATTTCAATGACTACGGTTTCGATAAATATAACTAAGTACAGTTTGTCATCCATAAACTTGCACGCAAGCAATACTGCTTTGATATCATCATAACAAGTGATCGCTTTGAAAGCGACTGTCTCTGATAGTGCTTATGTAGCATAATTTTGCATCATTCAGATATTTGTAATACGCGATAATCATGTTGTTATTATTACGAGCTGGCATGTGCGATATTCACCATACGATAATAGAAGGTTGGAACTTGTGTCCCATTCGATTACTACCATGCCCGACTGGGGCTACCTGACGACCGAGCTGGTCAGTTATTTACAAGCAGATGCTATGGCTGTGACTTTAGCAGGCATGCATACGATTGAGCATGAATACAATGCTCAGTATATCGCTCGTCACTACCAATATCAGTTACCACTTGGCAAGCTACAGCTGTTGGAGCTGACACTGTATCTACCCTATGATACAGAATCAGCTGACATTGAGGCTGTGCGTATGACTGCGGTCAAGTCAGCACTTACATGGTACAAGTCATTATCGTCTCAAAATGAAGAAAATGTCTTAGCTGGTTATGAAGCCATGATTTTTGACATTCAGCTTGTCGGAGGAGGTAGCAGTCTTAATCAAGATGATAACAATGACAGTGCAAATAATTCAAACAGTGCTCTACAGCAACTTAAGCATAATTTTGGGGTTCGTTACTTTTTAGAAGATTTAGTTGTCGACATGAGCGAAAGCATGCAGCAGCTACAAGTATTTAGTTGGGATGATTGGTACTTAATAGCAGCAGCGGTACGAACCCCTTGTGAGTTATGGCGTTTCTTAGCTTATCATTTAGAACAGCTGCAGCAATCGGCTGTAAATCATATTCCAAGTTTCGAGTCAGAAGACGCTTTGGTTGAGCGTTTTTTGCAAAGTCCAGACCTGTTTGCTCCTGCTATTGTAGTAGACAATGCGCTCATCAAAAACAAAGTACAAGACGAACCTAACTCAGCACTGGTCGCCATCACACTTGCATACAAGAACCAAAGTTCAACTGCTCAGATGTACCATCAGCATATGATACAAGCAGCTACGATATGGTCTCAGCTAAGTATGCAGATGATAGATACGTATGGTAAAAAGCACGCAGCTAATAATGACGACCAAACAGTAATACCGCTCGCTCACTGGCAACAACAACTGCTAGA
Source organism: Psychrobacter sp. 4Dc (assembly GCF_002836715.1). GTDB lineage: Bacteria > Pseudomonadota > Gammaproteobacteria > Pseudomonadales > Moraxellaceae > Psychrobacter. The sequence continues at coordinate 2,546 of NZ_PJAT01000001.1, read as the reverse complement.
TGAGTCTTTGTTTTCACGTCACGAGCTTATCCGTACGCTATATAGACACCCTAAACAAAGCGCAGCGCTGCAAAAAGATGGCTATGTGGTACACCAACATTCTTATGAAAGTTTGGGACGACATTATGTACTGGTGTTTTACGGGCAAGAGTCAAAGGGTTCTAATAGTAAAGCCGCTGTCCAACCGAAGCTAGCGAAGATCGCACAAGACGTTGCTACGCGTTTGCCAATTATTGAGCTACATCATGTAGTCGTGCTTGGTATCGAGTTTATCACTGAGAATAATGAGAATTTTTTCGATATTGATTTGTGGATTCAGCCAGTCGATGCGATGACTCAAAGGGAGCGCCAACTTACTAAGCAAATGCAGAAACTAAAACAACAAGAGTTAGATAAGCAAAATACGCAATCTCCTAATAGCGTGGAAGGTGGTACACCTGCGAAGACGCAAAAAGAGAAGCTACCTCAAGTACAGATGAGCTTGACGATTCCAGCACGTAAAGATAAGCATTAGATTGTAGCGTGAAATTGTTTGAATGACATTTTATACTAAGAGCTTCGATAAAAATAACCATAGATTTATTAATATATTTACTGATATAAAAAAAGACAGCCTAGGCTGTCTTTTTCGTATCTAAACTAAACAATCAAAAATACTTATTTATTGATATCGTCATTGAGACCGCTACCAGGAAGTACGTTATCACTGTTGTAGATGTCATTAGTATCAACACGTGGTGTATCAACTACATCGGTACGTAAATCAGTGGTAGGAGTGCTAGCAGCAGATGGTGTGTTTTCACGAACTGAATCAGCAACTTTTTCTTTAGTTGATGAACTTGGCTGTAGCGCAGATTTTGCTTTCGCTTCAGTGCGTTCATGATCCATCTTGTCCTGCATTTTACGTAGGAAGCGAGCTGCAGCTTCCTGACCACCAAGACCAAATGATAGGGCAAAGGCAACGGCTACTGCACCTAGTGTTAGACCAAATGCTAGGTTAACGATTGAATCAGCAATACCCATCGCTTTTAGACCCATTGCTAATACTAGGCCCATGATTAATACACGTACGATGTTTGCTAGGAATTGTGAACCTTGCTCAGAACGTTCAACCACACCTGCAATGATATTGGCAAGCCAGAATCCGATGAATAGGATAATTGCGCCTAGGATGATGTTTGCACCGAATGCGATAAACATCGTAATAATCGCTGAGATAGGCTCGAAACCTAATAAGTCAGCAGCTGCAATAGCAGCAAATAACATAGCAAAGAAGATAATCGCATAACCAACTAAGTCAGAGATTTTCTTATCGCCCATGGTTTCTTGTAGACCAACTTTCGCAGGTAATTGATTGATTTGAGTGTTCTCAATCAGACCTTTGATGATGTTGGCAACCATGCGTACAACATAGAAAGTTACTACTAGGATAGCGACTGCCATAAAGATGTTTGGCAAGGCTTCCATGATTTTGTTAAGCATATTGGTCGCAGGGCGAGCAATTACTTCAATTTTTAGTGCATTTAGAGCAGCAATAATGGTTGGAATAATAACCACAAGAAATGCTAGCGAACCCGCAATATTAGGTAAGCTATTTTGCTCACTTAAACCTGCTTTTGACGCCAATTCTTGTACATTAAAAGTAGAAACAAGATTGGTGACGATGCCGCGTACGACTTTGGCAATGATATAACCAACGACGAAGACTACACCAGCAATCAAGATGTTAGGGATAAAGCTAAAGATTTTGTCGACCATATTAGTTAGTGGAGCGAACAAACCATCAAGCTCTAATTGACCAAGTACCATGGTCAACACAACCAATAAGATGAACCAGTAAACCATATCAGCAATCGTACTGCTCATTGGTTTTACACCAGCTTGTGCACTTAAACGCTCATCCATAGAGGTTTTCGCGAGTGCAGCGTTGATCGCTGTGCGTGCGACAGTAGCCACGACCCAACCGATCACACCAAGTGCGATAGCGCCGATAAGATTAGGGATAAATGCCAATACTTGATTAACCATATTTGCGAATGGTGCTGAGATAGAGTTTAAGTTTAATTGGCTAAGTGCGCCTGAGATAGCAATGATGAAAATAAACCAGAAAACAATTTTGGAGATGATACCTTCAAGGTCGTAGGTCTTACCAGTTGAAGAGTTCATACGCTGATTGAGATTAACTTTAGAGAGTACGCCGCGTACCAGTGCTGCGATACCAAGGGCTACTAGCCAACCAATAACGAATATCAAAATAGCACCAATGATGGAGCCGATAGGTCCACCGAGATAGCCGTTAAAAGATGTGTACATTGGGTTCATCTTATCCTCCTTGAAGCATCTTATATAACTCGCCAAAAACAATGTTCATACAGCGATTAGTGAGCAAGACATACAGATGGTTGTCATAAATAGTATTTTTAGAATCAGTTATATAGAGATATTATCGTTTTTGAGCATAAATTATTATCAGCAGTATCTCTTATTTATATTACAGTGACTTCGCTATCGATACCTGCTTATTTTTGATAAAAATTAACGCTCGG
>NZ_PJAT01000081.1 GCF_002836715.1 Psychrobacter sp. 4Dc | reverse complement strand
TCAATGATGCGCCTATTGCAGTGAATGACAATAGCAATGGTATAAGTGGACAGCCAACTACCATTAACGTTATTAGCAATGACGCGGATCTTGAAAGTAATATTGATCCAAAAACAGTTAAGCTTATTGATTCTTTAGGTAATGAGGTTACAAGTTTAGTAGTCAAAGGTGAGGGCACTTGGACGGTTAATGTTACGACAGGTGCTGTCACCTTTACTCCTGTTAGCAACTTTAATTCTGATCCAACACCTGTCAAATATGTGGTATCTGACACTGGTGGTCTAAAATCCAATCAAGCAACCATTACTTTGGATTATCCGAATCTAAATCCTAATGCCAATCCTGATTCCAAAACCCTTACAGAAGATCTAGGATCATATAACGTAACTGGTAACGTATTAACTAACGATAATCTAGGCAATACGCCAACTCAAGACCTTACTTGGGGTAGTGAAACTGCCAATTATGGTAGCGTTACCAAAAATGCTGATGGCTCATATAGTTATACCTTGAACAATGCCAGTGCAAACGTACAAGCGCTTGCTAAAGATCAGGAAGTAACGGAAGTCTTTACCTATACTATTACCGATCAAGATGGTCAGACCTCAACTTCAAGTCTTACTATCACCATAACAGGTACTAACGATAGACCTGTTATTACTAATGGTGCTACCGCTGCTGGTGTTATCGATTCCAAACAGATTGTAGAGCAGACGGATAAGATATCTATTACTCAATCAGGGATGATCAACTTCACTGATGTAGATACGACTGATATCTTAACCCTTAATTATGTAAAAGCTCAGAATCAGTTCAGTTATGGTAGTGGTAATACTTTGACTTCCTTGACTAATGCGCAAAAGACAGCATTAGAGAACATATTTTCTGTAACTAAAACTGATAATAGCTCAGGTAATTGGAATATTAATGCGTCCAGTACCGCACTTGATTTTATTCCTGTAGGACAAAGCGTTACTATTCGTTATGCCGTACAAGTCAATGATGGTAAGGGTATCACGACCGTTGCTAATGGTAATGAGCTTAGCAGCAGTAGCGTACGCTATGTTGAGGTCACTATTACTGGTACTAATGACAATCCGATTTTGGTCAATGATACAGCCCGTATTCAAGAAGATAATTTACTTGCCGCTAATCTGTTTAGCAATGATACAAACGATATTGATTTTGGCGAAAAATTAACGGTAGAGTCTTATTCTATCAATGGTACGTCCTATCTAGTAACCGTGGCCACAGGCAGTAACACAGCCAAAGATGTCACTATAGATACGGTTAAGATAGGTAGCATCGTTATTAATAGTGATGGCAGCTATACTTTCACCCCAGTGGCTAACTTCAGTGGCAAAGTTCCTGAGATCACAGTACAAGTATCAAACGGCTTAGCTAGCACCAATCCTAATCGATTCAATGGTGAGGAGAAGCTCAATATTACCGTCGATCCAGTATCGGATGGACCTGGTCTCACGGCAGTTAGCGTCTCAACGCCTGAGGATACAAAAGTCGCGCTAGGACTAAAAGCACCTACGATCACGGACAAGACTGACCTCGATGGGACTAGCAACTTTACTGATAATCCAGAACGTATTGGCTTAATTACCTTAAGTGGCGTTCCTAATGGCGCAGTATTGAGTTATGGTAGTACCAGCTTTACCTCAACAGGTAACAATATCACCGTACTAATAAGTGACTTTGTGACCGAAGGTAAAATCATTAGTAACCCTGGTACACCAACTATTACGATGACTAAGGCTGAGTTTGAGGGACTAGAGTTAACTCCGCCTAGAGACAATGCTACGAACATCTCTATCAATATGTCCGCCACAGAATTTGAGGTGGATAATAGTGGTAGTGTGATTAAGGTAGATAGTAATGGAACTATAGTGACTACAGGAGGCAACGCCATTGCAGGGGCTACTACTACGGTCAAAGTTAATGTCGATGTTCAAGCGGTGACAGATAGCGCTACTAACAACGCAAGCGGCGACGATGCTAGCAGTTTTAGCTACCAGTCAGGTGCAGGGGTCGTTGATAGGACTTTGACCGTTACTCGTACAGAAAATGAATTTGTTGCACTGCCGATAACAACTACCTTTGGTGACTTAGTAGGCGGTACTGGTAATAAAGAGACTTATGGCTTTGTACTAAAAGGCTTAAACCCTGGCGCAATCGTTGAGTTTACGCCTGCGGGCAGCAGTACAGCAACGCTCTATACGGTTGATGCTACTGGTCAATTATTAATCGGCGCTACCCAAAACGGTAGTGGTGCTATTACTGGGACTAGTCTAGTTGCCGCAGGCGGTACTATGCCAAAAATCAGTATTAAGTCAGCAGAGTATGATTCAAAAGATATGAGCGGTATTACCGTATCGCTATACACTCAAGATCATGATGCTGACTCTGATCTTAACTCAACTCTTACTGGTATTCAGAAAGATGCCTCTATAGAGCTGATTGGTACAGTGAATGTCAACCTAACGGTTACGCCAGTAGCGGGTCAAGTCGCGATAACCTCTAACGCGATTAGTACAACAGAAGATACAGCGGTTACCCTTGATACCTTTGGCTTCAGAGTGCTTGATGATAAATCAGGTACTAACAGCACTAACCCTGAGACTATCACAAAGATTGAGTTTACATTGTTAGAAGGGTGGACCTATACCAATACTAGCGGCAGCACAGTAGGGGCAGCAGGCGGTACCACGATTAGTATAGATACTTCTAGTGTGACTAACCTCAATACCTTCTTAGGGGGATTATCTATTAAGCCGCCAGCGCAGTCCTCAAAAGATGCGAGTTTTGTGTTCAAAGTAACCAGCAAAGACATCGATGATGATGGCGGTGTTAACGTAGAAACTACAACGACGCTACCCGCTAAAAAAGTAACCGTGACTCCAGTTGCCGAAGTGGTTGGAGGACGTACTGATAGTGATGCGATAGATGATTTGACTATTAATCCAAATCATACCTATACAGCTAAGGCTAATGAGGACGCATCATTTAATCTTGGTACCAACGGTAGCTTTAGATTACAAACGGGTTGGTCAAATCAAGATGATACCGTCAACTTTGGTCAAGAGTCTCATACCGCTGACCCTAAAGATTCAGAAGAGACTTATGCTCACTTAAGCTTTGGCAATAAGGTAGATGGCGTAGGTGGTGTGTTTACGTCAGTAGTGGGTGCTGTCTTTAGTTATACCAAAAATAGCGTAGTCATAAACCTGACCGATAATGGTTCAGGGGTGGATATTCCAGCGGCTTATCTAAACAGCGTCACTGTCAAGCCACCATTGAACTATAGTGATTACAACTTAGCGAGTGGCGCTAGTACAGTCGTAAAAGTCCAAGCAAAAACTATCGACTATGATGAAGATACAGGAGCCAGTACTACGCCAGTAGTTAGTGGTGAGAGCTATCTAACCTTTGTAGTCAAAGGAGTAGCTGATCCAACGACATTAGCGGTTTCTCCTGCTATTGGTAATGAGGATCAAGCAATAGTCGGTGGTAATAAGCGTGATACTGCTGCCAATATGAGTACTGATATCAATCCTGCTGCGGGTATTCCATTAAAGATTACCCCAAGCTCACGGGATAATGATGGTTCTGAGACTTATAATGTGACTATCAGTGATATTCCAGTAGGAGCGAAGCTATATATTGATAATGGTACGACAATAACCGAAGTCTCTATCACAAGTGGCTCTGTAACCATCAATGACTATACGAATGCTGTAAAGAATCTATATCTCGTCCCAGCTGAGAATTATAGTGGTACTGTAGCACTAAAAGTATCCTCAACTAGTACAGAAATCGATGGTGACATTAGTGCGCCAAGTGCGCAGCTGACCCTATCTGTAAAAGTTAATGGTAAGGCTGATACTATCTCCAACGATAGCCTAAAAGTGATGACTGATAATGGCAAAAATTATACTTATGTCACTGATGAGGCGACGGCAAATGGTACCAGCACTATCGCAATGTCGAGTCTATTCGCTAATGTTAGTAATATAAATCCTTATGATAATGGCTCGCCAACAGCGGAACAGGTTGTTTATAGCGTTAAAGGATTGCCTGCAGGTTTTGACTTGTCAGGTGCGGGCGTTACCTTCTTGGGAGGTAGTGGTACAGGACGAGTATGGTCAGTCACTCTAGAAGCCCTAAAAGATAACACGGCTCAATTAAAAGTACCCAATAACTTTGCTGGTGACGTTAATTTTACTATTACGGGTACAACTACAGAGACAGGATCAGGAAACAGTGCTAGTCATGGTACCAAACCAGTCTCTATCTTAATAAAACCAGATGCCGCCGATAGTAAAATGAATAATCCGCAAATCATTGCCACTGAAGATTTGTGGACTACCATAAATTTCAAAGCTGCTTTTGAGAGCAATGATACGGTGAATATCGCTAACAAAGCGTCAGGTTATGAGGCGTTAGAGACGATCATCATCTCTGCTGATTTCTTATTAGCGAATGATTTGCTGTTACAGCTAGATGGTGCTGGTGTGACACTTACTGCTGGTCAAAATATTACTATTAATGCCAGCCAAAAAGTGGATTTTAAATATGATAATGATAAGTTGCATAGTGATAATTCTATCGATATTCCGTTTAGCTATACGTATACCGATAGTACAACACTAGCTGATGGATCAGTTATTAATACTACTTCACCAGTTATTAACGGCCAACTAGTCAATGTAACTTTCCAAGCAGTCACTGACCAGCCAATCATCACCCTGAGCTCAACAGACAATACCATTAATAACAGCGGGATGGATGATACTTTATCGGTGACCGTCGCTATGAATTCACCAGATAAAGATGGTTCAGAGAGCTTTACCCGTTTAGAGGTCACAGATGTCCCTGAAGGACTGATTGTAGTAGGGGGTATACTGTCAGATAGTATATGGTATGTTGATATACCAAATACAGCTATTGCTACCAGTTCAGCGACCTACCAGCTGGTATTGGAGCTTAATAAAACCAGCCCTAACATTCCTGAAGGTACGTTCGCGATTAAGGTAACTGGCGTCACCCAAGATATCAATGGAGACGGTCGTGATGGTGGGGAAGCGCGCGCTACTCAAACCATTAATATCGTTCTGACTAGACCTACTGATGAAAGTAATGACCCTACTAATACGGCTACGTTGATTAATAATTTTGGCAAAGAGCCAACCGCACCATCACAGTCAAACGAGGATACCAGTATAGTATTGGGCAATATATTAAACGCCACCTTGGTCTCTGGTCTCTCAAAACCCGTAATCGCCTATACTTTCTTTATCAGTGATCTACCAGCAGGTACTGCGGTACAGAGCAGTAGTGGTGATGTTAGCATACAGCAAGTCAATGGAATATATCTTATTGAAGTTAAAGAAGCCAGTAACCTCACTCCAGAACAGGCGCTTGACACCATTACAGTGACACCACCGCTCAACTTTAGTACCAACGTATCTGGAGCCAATCAGGATATTACTTTTGATGTGATATTTACCGCTTTGGATAGTGATGGGCGTGAGGATGTAACTACAATAAATGATGTTAAGGTCACGATAAAGCCATTAACTGATCCAATGGATGAAGCTGGCAAAAACACCATCGTGCAGACCGCTGAAGATACTACTGTTAATATTAATATTGACTTAAAGAATAAAGCAGATGGTGATTATGTACAGCTGATCGATGGCAAGCTATATATCCAACTTAATGAGAATCAGCTAGTAACAGGTACTGGACCTGCTGGAGTATTGACAGACGCTAGTGGTAATGTATTACAGAAAGTCACATTACTAGCTAATGCTGTTGGTAATATCCCTGCTGGCACTTATTATGTCTTAAATGTGGCGGATAGTGATGATTCTGTAAATGGTATAAATCCACCAGATAATATCACGATTAAATATACCCCTGCTGAAAACGCAGATGGTACAGCCAATATTAAGGTATATACTGCGCACAAAGAAGTCAGTGATATCTCAGGACATGATAGCGGTACGCTAACCTATGAGCATACTTATAATGTCAGTGTATCAAAGCAGCCTGATAATCTTAAAATAACCAGTAGTACTAATGGCTCTAGCGCGGTAGCGACTGGCGATGAGGATAGCTTCATTGCTATCAATTATAAAATTACTAATATCGATGAAGGCGATACGGCAGCTGCTATTAGTCTGGATAATATTCCTGATGGCTATGTGGTGTACTACACCAATAATAGCGGAGTCAAAGTAATCGCTAATAATAACGGAGATATAGATAGTGATGGCAATAACTTATGGTCAATAAACACCTCTAATTTAGGGGCAGCTGTTAATGGCGAGACCAGTAATATATTCATCAAGCCTCCTGAAAATATTAGTGGCACTATAGAAGATATTGAGATAAAAGTTATCAATAATAGTGGTAGCGTCAGCGAGCCATTGATTATCGATCTTGTGGTCACACCTATCGCTGATGGTGTAACTTTCAATCCCACTACGGTATTAGGCTCTCAAGGTAAGTGGGCACTACTGAATCTAAATGCTAGTATGATAGACGTAGATGGTAGTGAAACCGTGACTATAGTTATCACAGACAATGGCACAGCATTAACCGATGATGTGCTACGCTTTAGAGTCAAGAGCGATCCTAACGCTGTTCTTGATATCACTTGGAATGGTAATAGCTATACCATAACGGGAATCAAGCCTGAGCAAATCAATGATCTGCAGATTCAATCTTCAGTACCACTTGATGGTAATCTCAACTTTACGCTCAGTACAGTTGACTCTACTGGAAGTATGAGTAACGTATCTACTCCTGTGACTAAACCAGTGCTAGTCGATATTGAATTTACCTCTGTATTTGAGGGTGGTATAGAAGATGATATTCTCGATGCGTCAGGTCAAGGTAGCGCGGTCAACTATAAAGGCGGCGCTGGTAATGACACCTTAATCGGTGGCTCAGGCAAAGATGTGCTAGAGGGCGGTGCAGGTAATGACTTCCTAAGCGGTAATGCTGGCGCAGATACGCTACGAGGCGGTGCTGGAGATGATACGTTAGTATTTGCAGCAGACAATACATTAATGGATGGCGGGGTTGGTCTTGATACTCTACTAGTGGATACCAGTATCGACTTTAGCAGCTTTGATAGTAGCGTGATTGATAACATGGAAGTGATTGAGCTGGGCGCTGGCGCTCAGTCATTAATTAACCTAGCTACCAGTGATGTGATCAATATGACCGATAGCAGCAACACGCTATTTATCAATGGGGATAATAATGATTCAGTGTCATTAACTACTAATGATTTTACAAAACAGCAAAGCTCCAATCAAGCAGGTTACGATCAGTATCAAAGCACAGTAAACCCAGCAGTGACTTTATATGTCGATACCGATATCACTGTGATATAAGCGCTGTTTTAGTGTTATAACTGACTTTGAGATAAGCAAAAAAGCCATAATTAGTTATGGCTTTTGGCATTGAAATTATTGATCTGTCTGCACGTTATTCTTGCTATCTGTCACTGCTGTTAGTGTATTAATAGGTGTAATAGGATAATCGTGCTGAATCCTAGGTGTATTATCGCTTGGAGTCTCACTTGCTTTATTAGGTAGGTGATGCTGTTGAATTTGACTCTGATTGCGTTTTTTTACCTCATCAATGAGTTTAGAGAGTTGTTCATTATCTTGATCAATGTCTTTATCTAGCTGTTGATACTCTTGGGTTTGTTTGAGTTTATATTCAGCCTGGGCTGGTGTTTTATTAGTGGTGGACTCTACGTCAGTTATGATATTGTCGTTTTTTGATAAAATTACTGTTGGCGCTACTGTATCTCTGCTATTAGTTATGACTTCGGGTTTTTGCTTCGATGTAGTACTTTCATTAGCTGAGATATTATTAGTACTGATGGACGCAGAGTTTTTTTTATGACTATTAACGCTTTTTGAAGATTTTATTTGGTCTATCAAATCCTTTGGGTTGGCAGTAGATAGCTTTTCATCTGCCACCATAGCTGCCGATACTGACTGTTCATTATCGGCAATAACAGTCGGTACAGTGATGGGCCGCTCTTTATCAAACACTGTAAAGTAGATTACAATGGCAACTACAATATGTAGCAGTACTGCCAAGACAATAGCTAACATCGACTTGTCTCTAGGTCTTACCGGTTTAGTTGGTGGTAAAGATTTAGGCATATATTTTGATCCTTAAGGTAGCTTTAAGGGAGTAATGACTGGTTATCACTATAATAATTGTTCTAGTACTATATCGGTTATAATTATTATTACCTATATAAAAATGTCCTATAAGATGAGGGTAATGCCATGATGCGCGATTTATATCTCTTTAATTTACCTACCGCAGGATTCAGCATATCAGAATGACTATTTATTCACATTTTCCAGCCATAAGACCAGCTCTCACTATAGTAGTGCTGACTAAACGTAACTGGCAGCGGCTGTCAGTTGGTATGTTATGTCTAACGTTGTCTGGATTAATGTCTAGCTTAGCTAGCGCTAGCAGCGCCGATACCAATATGAATCAGCTTATCGATCAAGCGATTCAAAGCCATCCTTTGGTAGGTTCAGCTCGCGCTGAACAGCAAGCTACTACTGAGAGTATTAGAGCTGCGAAACTGAATCTGTTACCTTCTCCTACAGTATCATCAGGCTATGATCGCGATGACGGTATGGTCTCACAGCTACAGATTAGACAGTCGTTATGGACAGGAGGTAAGCTCACCGCCAATGTCAATCAGGCTATTTTCGATGATAAAGCGGCAAAAGAATACACTTATGAGCGGCAGAACCAAGTAGCAAAAACCACGATAGAAGCTTGGCAAAGTTATATGACTGCGCTGACCAAGCAAGGGGTTTATTTTGATAGTTTAAAATTGTTGACCGAGTTTGAAGCCATGATGCAGCGCCGAGTTTCACAGGGAGTTTCTGCTCGTATTGAATTAGATTTGGTGACCAATCGTATTTTGCAGGAACAAAATGCCTATCAATCTGCGGTTGAGCAGCAGCGTATTGCTATCGCCCGCTTGCAGCAAATTACTGGTCTTAGACTATCAGAAACTGATTTGCCAGCGCCTAACTTGGCCGAACTTGTCAATCAAGCCAAAGGTTATTCGCAAGCTTTTGAGAGAATGGCCTTTGATCAAGCTAGCTTTTATAATCCTACGGTGGTCAAAGAGCATTATCAGGTTGAAGCGGCAAAGCAGGGAGTTATGGCCCTACAGTCTGCACGCTATCCTACTTTTTACGCCCAATATGAATACGATTACTATCATGATAGTGAGTCTAATGATAATGAAGGTGAGTTTTCAGTCGGTCTAAGTTACGATCCAGGGGCGGGTCTGTCTAATCTAGCGTTAGCTAAAGCTTCGGAGTCTCGCGTACAGAGTTTGGTGCAATCAAAAGAGGCATCAAGAAGACTGGTGCTCGAAACCATACAGACCCAATACCAACAGTTTGCTAGTGCCAAAGATCAAGAACGCTCATTAATTGCGGCAGTCGCCGGCGCCCAAATTGTTGTTAGTTCTTATCGTCGGCAGTTTATCGCGGGACGTAAGTCTTGGCTTGAGGTATTGAATGCCGTACGTGAGCACTCTCAATATCAGATACAGTTGGTTGAGACGAGAGCTTCTATTATTGCCTCTTATTATAAGTTGCAGGTTGATTTTGGTATGATGTCTTGGCAACAGTTTGATCAAAGCCGTCAATCAGAACCTCTCTTTAGACCAATAGACTCTGTCAAAAGCTGGTTAGTCAAACCAGATGCCGGTAATTCTAAATCCATTATGACTACGCCGACTCTAGTGGCAATTAATAATAGTGTCGTCCCTACAGAGGAGCAGACTATGACATCGATAGACAGTCAAAACGGTTTTCAAACTTACTCTTCCGTAGAAGTTAGTGATAGCGATGACAGCAACTACGATGAAGCTATTTTGTATGATCAGCGTTTTAGACAGACTCAGTCAGAAATCATATTGAATGACGCTATGGAATAAAATAATAGCTGTTCATTGCATAATCTGAGCGTTTATAAATAGTTAACTAATGAGATACCATCGTTATGAGCTCTTCTCTACCTGCCTCGAATAATCAAACGCCTGATAGTCATCTACCGCCTGATACTATTGATATGTCTAATCTGCCTGCTCAATCCGAACTTATAGAAATAGAGAACGCTTCATTCGTGCTAGCCTCTCAGCTATCGGCCGCGCTGCATACTTTATTGACGCAACAAGGCTATCCTGTTGATAGCGTGCGTTTACATGGGGTTATCAATCGAAAGCGTGAGGATTTACGAACGATTGCGGGTATTATTAATGTGCTACAGCAGCTCGATATAGAGCAATTGCCAGAAGTGCTACTGGCTCCGGACGCTGCCTTTTTACCGCTGCTTGCATTACATCCTACTGAAGGTTGGGGCATTATTCGTCAACAAAATCCACAAGGGTTATGGCGCTTTCAGCAGTCCGATAATACCACTGCCTATAGCAGTGATGATTTTTTACACTTGCTACGTATTCGCCTAGAGGATGAGCCTAGTAAACGTAAGCAAGTCTCTTTTGATCAACTCCTCAAAAAAGATTTGAAAAATTATCGCGGCATCGTTGTTGAAGCTGTAGTTGCTTCCTTCTTGATCAACATGCTAGCACTAGCGGTATCGTTATTTTCGATGCAGGTCTATGACCGCGTCATTCCTACTCGTAGCGAATATACGCTTATAATCCTAGCTAGTGGGGTGGGCTTGGTCATTTTGTTCGAAACTTTTATGAAGTTTGCGCGCTCAAAGATTATGGACAAGGTAGTAGTCAATCTTGATCAATATCTATCGCGTGAAGTATTCCAACGCTTATTGAATGTTCGTATCGATCAGATGCCAGGATCGGTGGGTTCGATGGCCGCGCAATTACGCGGTTACGAGCAAGTTCGTGGGTTTTATACCGCAAGTACTTTATTTGGTTTAGTCGATATTCCGATGGCCGTTATCTTTGTGACTTTGATTGTGGTGATCGGTAATCCTTTGGTCGCTTTAGTTCCTATCGTAGCGGCCATTATCGCCATTTTGTTAGGTATCGGCGCTCGCAAAAAGATCGATAGTATCGCCGCTGTTGGGGCGCAGGCCTCTTATCGTAAGACTGGTATTTTGGTTGAGACGGTAGAGGGGGTTGAGACTATCAAAGCTGGCGCTGGTAATTGGAAGTTTTTATCACGCTGGCTCGATGTGATGAATATCACCACCAAAAATGATCTCGATATGAAGCACGCCAATGACAATTTGAGTTATTTATCGCAGATGATTCAACAAACCAGTTATGTGGGAATTGTGATTGTCGGCTCGTTTGTGGTGATGTCTGGTGACATGACTATGGGCGGCTTGATTGCGTGTTCTATCCTAGGCGGTCGTATTCTAGCCCCGATTATGAGTATTCCTAATCTACTTGTACAGCATTCTCATGCCAAGGCTGCCAAGCTTAATATCGAACAGTTATTCTCCTTGGAGCAAGACAACCATGGCGTCAGCCACCCTTTATCACCCAGTCGCATTATGGGTAACTTCGTTCTAGATAAAGTTAGCTTTAATTATCAGAATAATGATCAACCTGCCTTATCTATTAATACGCTCAAAATCAATGCTGGCGAGCGCATTGCAGTGTTAGGGCCGATTGGTTCAGGCAAGTCGACTTTACTCAAGGTGTTGTCAGGGCTATACGCGCCATCGCAAGGTCGTATACTACTAGATGGGCTAGACATTCAACAGATTAGTCGTGCATCTCTAAGTGAGCAAGTCGGTTATCTGCAGCAAGATCACCGCTTATTTGAGGGAACCTTACGAGAAAACTTATTAATTGGGCTACCAGCTCCTAGTGATGACGTAATGCGTGATGCCCTAGTGCAAACCGGCTTGATTAAGCTAGTCGCTAGTCATTCAAGTGGCTTAGACTTACCGATTAGTGAGGGCGGCAAAGGCTTATCTGGTGGTCAAAAGCAGCTAGTCGCTTTTACTCGTCTGATATTGACTAAGCCTTCGATATTACTGATGGATGAGCCAACCGCGTCGATGGATAATCGCCAAGAGCTAAAATGTATTGAGGTGCTCAAAAAAGAATTTGGTAAAGATCACACGCTCATTGTTTCCACTCATAAAATGCCCTTACTCCAATTGGTTGATCGTATTATTATTATGGATAATCAAAAAATTGTCATGGATGGACCTAAAGATCGAGTGCTTGAGCAGCTAAAAGCCAATGAAGCGCCACAAAAAACTAATAAAATGTCAGCGAAAGTCAGTAAGCCACAAGTGCGTGTTATTAGCCAAAAACCCTCAAGTATTGAGTTAAAAACTGATGAGTAATGCCATCACTATCATAATTTAGGTTGAGACCATGAATCAATATCAGTATAAAGCTCAAGACCCTAAAGTTGGGCGTACTCGTATCATTATTTGGGGCGCACTCTTTGGTATTATTGCCTTAGTAGTTTGGGCTTATTTTGCCCAAATTGATCAAGTTACGCGGGCAACAGCAACCGTTATAGCAAGCGCTCGCACCCAAGATATTCAAGCCTTGGATGGTGGTGTCTTGACTGAGCTTTTGGTCAAAGAGGGTGAGGAAGTCAAAAAAGGGCAGCTAATTGTCACCTTAGAAGAGGAGCGAGCACAAGCAGCCGTTTCTAACTCTGACTCCAAAATTGCTGCGCTCAAAGCTCGTCTAGCAAGGCTAGAGGCCGAAATATTTGAGCGTGAATTAGTGTTTCCTGATGAAATTAAAGCTTATACAAAGTACGTTGAAAACCAAAAGCAACTCTATAACCGTCGTCGTCAAGCTATCGATCAAGATGTCAGCTCCTTACAGAAGATGATGGTACTTGCCAATCAAGAACTGAGCATGAATGAGCCGCTACTAGCATACGGTGATGTCAGCCAAGCGGATGTAATTAAGCTGCGCCGGCAAGTAGCAGATATCCAAGCACAAATCACTAATAAGCGTAATAAGTACTTCGAAGAGGCACAAGCGGAGATGACCAAAGCGCAAGAAGAGCTAAATGTAGAGTTAGAGCAGCTACGAGATTATAATCAGGTATTAGAAGAAAAAAAACTATTTGCTCCTACAGAAGGTAAGGTTAATAATATCTTAATTACCACTATTGGCGGCGTTGTGAAACCTGGTGAAGTTATTATGGAGATACTACCGACCAGTAGTGATTTGATTGTCGAGGCCAAAATTAGTCCTATAGATATCGCTTATGTAAAAGAGCAGCAGGAAGCAACGGTCAAACTTGATGCTTATGACTATTCAATATTTGGTGCGATGAATGGAACGGTGGTGTATATCAGTCCCGATACGCTTATGGAGCAGACACCAAAAGGAGAAGAGCCTTACTACCGCGCGCAAATAAGAATAACAGGGGCTGAGTTTGCAGGTCGTGGTGATGAGATTGTAATCAAGCCTGGCATGACTGCTTCAGTTGATATAAAGGCGCAACAGCGTTCAGTACTGTCCTATCTGACTAAGCCATTGACCAAAACCTTCTCTGAAGGCTTAGGTGAGCGTTAGGTTTTATTATGGATGAGATACATCCAACACGTAGTGTCAGACTTTCAATGTGTGCTTACATTCGCCCAGAAAAAGATAAGCTCTTTAGACGTGAGCAGTTTGAGCTATGCTGAAGAAACCGTAGAGGTAAACTAAGTAACATAAAATGATCTTATGGGAATAGTTTCTTAAATAACGGTATTGACTAAGTCTGGAGCACATCAGATGTTTGCTTAGCAAAATTTTTTTTAATAATGACGCTAGTAGTTTGGTACTGATTACCTACTACAACTACCAACCAACTTTTGGTACAGTTCTCCACATAACGCAAATAAGGATTTAATCACTGATAAAGTAACAGGCTTTATCAATAATTCACACTAATAGTTACTATGTCAGAGTAGTGATCTGGCTTGACGTCAGCGCTAGGTACGATAGCATACACAGTATGTGATTGATTTACTCCGGTACCATTATAAGCCACACCATTTCCCACGCTTTCAGCAGTAAGGGTATTGCCCCATGCTGTTCCAGCAACAGATTGTAATTGATAAGGTATCACATCGCTATTAGGACTAGTACTAGTCATGTCGCCTTTACCATTTTCGTTGCCGTTGGAAGGTGTCAAGCCAATGGTGTAGGGAGCACCATTAGTGCAGTTTACACCAATACTAGTGCTACCTCTGGTATTAATCGCGCTTGCCGCAATGTTATTTAAATTGATGTCAGTCGGTTTGGCAGTGATTTCGCAGCTGGGAATGACAGTAGCTTGGACTGTAAACGAGAATGGATTGCTATTATCTTGAGCTCCCTCTAAGCAGTCAGTTGAGCCTGATTGTTCTGCGGCTTTAAATGTCAAATCGCCATTAAAGTTATTGGTATAAGTTCCTGGTATGGCTAAAGCATTGCCATTATTCGGGATTAGAGACGTACTGATAACAACTCGGTCTGAAATATTACTCTGCCCTAACTCAGTAGATCTGGCTGGAATATATATTGCGCCTGAGCTGTATTCCTCTCCAAAACCAAAAGTGCGAGTTCCCCAAGTCTTACCATTTGGCAGTGTCATATCGAACGCCAATTTATGAGTATTAGATGCTGTGTTCATATAACGCGGGTTTACAGCGTTAGGTGTGTTGCCACCATTAGCCGCAAGGCAAACAGAAACATATCCAGCAGTGTCGCCAGTATTGGTACAGCTGTATTCCAAATTGCCAGTGATATTTGCACTCTCAGCATTAGCAGTTGTAATAGTATTGCTAATATTTATAACTCCAGTATTCATGTTGGCCTGACAACTAACATTTAATGTTGCATGCGAGCTTACTGCCGTGAACCACAGTATGATAGGTGACAACAATATACTGTAACGCCATGGAGATATCTTTATTTGTAATCGTTGCATTATGTTTGTACCTTTGAACAGACGAGAGGACCAATTAGTGGGATCTCATCACCCTGCTTATGATAGTCAAAACCGATAGTGCAGATGTCACCAGAGGGGTTAGTTATCTCTAGCACATTATGCTCATCCAGCGTATCTAGATATACTTCACCATCGAAACCGATGATAGCTTCTGGTATATCTTTGTTGGTAAGTAAGCGTACTTGACTACCTAATGGTAGTGGTTGCTGACTACTGTCTATAATAATAACGGACGCCGAGCGCACTGGTGTAATAGCAAATGTGACTAAGGTACCAGCGCGGTCAGTTGGCGTGGCTTCAATATTGACTTGATCAATCCGCAAATCAGCAGGCAAATCCATAGGGTCTATGCTAACTTTATTACTTTGATAACCCCAGTTCGGGATAAGGGCTCAAAAAAAAGATAAAAAAAGAAGTCCGAAGTTGCTAAAGTGAGTTTACCAAGACAAACTTCACAACAAGGACTTCTTACATGGACAACCTAACCGAACTATACTGCCATATTGACGACTTTTATCAGCAATTCAAACCTGAGTTTGACGCTCATTTAATCGCAACGGGACACCAAAGGTTAAGAGCATGCCAGATAAGTGTAGCAGAGATTATGACTGTCTTGGTACTGTTTCATCAACTGCGGTATCGACAGTTTAAGGCGTTTTACTACCATCACATGCTTGGCATGATGAAACGGGCGTTTCCAAATCTGCCGAGCTACTCGCGATTTATAGAGCTTGTGCCGCGCAGTATCATGCCACTGTGCAGCTACTTGCAAAGCATGATGGGCGACTGTACGGGTATCAGCTATATTGATTCAACCAAGATAGCAGTTTGTCATAACAAGCGTATCTACCGTCACAAAGTCTTTGAGAGTATGGCGCAAAGAGGTAAAGGTAGTATGGGCTGGTTTTACGGCTTTAAGCTGCATGCCATTATCAATCATAAGGGCGAGCTTGTATCTGTTAAAGTCACTGCGGGTAATACGGATGACAGAGTGCCTGTTAAGGATATGGCAACGCCTGTGTTTGGCAAGGTGTTTGGGGATAGAGGCTATATCAGTAAAGCCCTAAACGAGTGGCTCACAAAACACAATGATACCACGTTGATAACCAAACTTCGGCGTAATATGAAACCCCAATTACTTGAGCCTATGGATGAGGCACTACTCAATCATCGCTCTTTGGTTGAAACGGTGTTTGGGGAGCTTAAAAACTTGTGCCAAATCGAACACTCACGCCATCGTAGTGTCACGGGGTTTATCACAAACTTGCTGTCAGGTTTAATTGCTTATTGCTGGTTTCCCTATAAGCCCACCATCAAAAACATGCCTCAGCAGGGACAGGTAGCCACATTGTAAATAGTATCAATGAGTTACAATGTGGCTTATCCCGAACTGGGGTTTTGATAAGCATTTAGTGGCGAGACCAGCAATAAGCCACGACTATTGGTAGTACCGATTAGACTGTTTTGTAGTAGTACGGGCACATCAGCAATACCGTCAGTAGAGACAACCGCAAAACCACTGTTTATTCGACGAGTCGGAAAGAGTCCTCCCCCCATCATTACTAGTGAGCCTGTGCCACTGGCATAAGTAGAATAACTGTCATCGTTGACGCTGACACCCGCTTGTATTCGGCCGTAGCGACCAAGGTAACTTAATTCTGCCAATCCATCGTTACTATCACTCCTATTAGAATTACTATCTAAGTTATTGTCTACACTGTGCCGTGCTTGTGCGCGCCAATTAATACCGCCTGAATTTGGCGCAGATTGTGAAATATCGGCCACGAATACATCACGCTCGTCTGTGTGCTGAACACTGCTATTCATCGAAATATTACGACCTAACGAGAATGAAGCGCCGATAGAGGCTCTGCTATTAGCAGAGTCATTGAGGTCTTGATTAAGATTAGCCCTCAATCTTAAACGTTGGCCAAAGGATTTACTCCAATAAGCGCTAGCGAACTGTGTGCTTTCCTCATCAGCAAGTGACACTTGGTTATAGCTTATGCCAAAGCTACCTAAGGATTGAGTGCTATAACCTGTAGATATCTGCTCACTGCGGCGAGCGGGTGCAGATCCGTATTGACTACCTACGTCACGGTAAGTCCCTTTCGTGCCTGTAGCGCGGGCGCTAATATTAAAGCGACTGTTATTCCATGAGTAGCTTGTGCTGTATTGCGAACCGCTTTCACCTTGGCTTTTGCTACCTGCTAGTGACGCAAATAAAACACCGCCTGCGCGGCCTAATAACCAAGTACCGCCGACTCCGGCATTACTTAGATCTTCGGTTACTTCGGCATGGGTTTCTGCAGTAAAGCGTTTACTCACCCCATAACGCCAAGAGCCACTGGCAGCAATATCATCACCATAATCAAAGGACTTGTTACCATAGTTTTTGCGCACAGCACCCAACTCTACTGACCAGTCGGAAAGCCCCGGCTGTAGCAAACGATGGGCGTCATATAAAGAGAACTCAAGCGTAGTGCTCTGCCCTAATGCATCGGTAACTACCAACTGGGCATTACCTACGCCACTGAAGCTAGGAGCGGTCTGCAGCTCAAATGGTCCGGTTGGTACATCCCCACTGTATTGTTTAAGACCATTCACATATAGCTCTACCGCTGAGGGCAAAGTGGCAGAACCAAAAAACGAAGGCAATGGGGTAGTTGCCATATAAGGCTGCAGATCAAAATTGGTACCGATTTGTAGGCCACCTAAGCGCGTAGAGCGCGTCCATGACAGCGCGCCTGTGAGGATGTCACCAGCACGAACCGTAAGCAGCTTATCAGGAAATGATTTGCTCCAATTGGTATCCAGACGCACAGTGCGCCCGTCCCAATCTTTGTCATTATTGCCAGCAGAGTGAGTGGCTGTAGTCAATGCCGTAGAACTTAGTACACCGAGATCACTAAACGCACGCAGCTCTGTAAAAGCACTGAGGTTTTTCGCACTACCCTGAGTTTGACTACCGTAAATATCATAATTCAATAACATGCCTGGCGATGCAGTAGGTTGCAGGCGCTGATTACTGCGCGTATTACGCACGGTAGTGTCTAGATCGAGTAAGTTTAGAGGTGCAATAAGCTTCAGCGTTTGCCGCCGTGCATTGTAATCAATCTGGAGGTCAGGCAGGCTATTCAACGGTATGAGTTCGGTGCTATCAGGCGGCACTACGAAGCCAAGCTGTTGCAGCGCATCAGCGTTGGCCCAAAGTTGGTCTTCGCGGTAGACGAAATGCACCAAACCAGAGCTGGTTTGATTAAGAGTGACTTCTAGATACAGATCAAGCTCAGCTTCATAATATTCAGTGCTGTCACTGTCTAAGCCGAGCTGAGCCTGTCTGATATTCTCGATGATTGTAGAAGTAGTATCTGTAGAAGCGGTCGCAGAAGAGACCCTCTCATTCGGTTCGATAGCGTGACTGACCGATACCGTTATACACTGTAACAAAACAACTTTAGCGAGTGGAATTGTCCAATGTGACGTCCTGCATCGTCTGAATTCCATTGATCGATACCTTGAATTTACCGGTTGTTGTCCCTGTTAGCAGGGCAGAGGGCGGTATTTTCAGTGTCCAGTTCATAGTAGCATCTGGCAAAACATAACCTAGCAAACCTTGATGTAGATTCACGCTATTGCCTGCAGCATCTATAACGCTCAGACCAATCAACTTGGCATGACCATTACCGCTATTGCTGACATGTAATGTTATTTGCTCACCATCTGGTTGCACGCTATAGCGCCATTGCAATTTTGGCTCAGTTTTATTAACACCAACGGGCTGTACAAATACAGGTAAAGAGTAGCTCATCGCAAATTGCAGACCACTCTTTTTCTTAGCAGATTTAATAGGTAGCTCATTAACGAAAATTCGATAGCTATCCTCTACCGCTGCTACGCCTTGCGGCGGCGCCTTGGCACGGATAATTCGAACCAGTTGTTTGTCATTAGGGCTGAGCTTAATCATTGGCGGACTGGCCAATAATCCTCGTGAGGGTGTGAGCTGATCGCCTTTTTCATCCTGTGACCACTGATAAACGCGCACTTGCGCGTTTATCACTTCGTCACTTGAGTTACTAAGGGTCAGGCCACTGGCGTTTTCTCTAGCTTGTAAGTTTAAAGAGATGGGAGAGACCTGTAGGCCACTCGCCATTGCACCGCTACAAGACAGTAGCAAACTAGAGATCACAGCAGGTCTCGCCACACGGCGTAACCAGAGACTTAACATGGGAATTAATAAGCTACAGAAACATTAATAGTATCTGAGTAAGCGCCAGGTGTAACGTCGGCGGCATCAGTTACTGTTAGATAGATAGGAGTAGTAATAGCGGTCGCATAATTTTCGAATGCTGCTGTAGAGACTGTATCAGTAGTGCCCCAAGCAGTGCCGCTAGCTGAACCAGAAGTTAATTTATATGCCACTTCTTCAAGTGTATCATCTCCTCCAAGCATAGTGCCAGTACCGTCGAGGTTACCAGTTGATGCAGGTGTTAGACCAATAACAGCCACAGAACCTTTAGAGCAATTTAAGATAAGGTCAGTGGTTGCTGTTACAGCTGTAGTCGCTTTACCTGCTTCAGTTGCTGCAAGTACAACGTCTACAGGAGCGGCATCTATAGTACATATTGATTCAACGTCCATACTAACGCCAAAACTACTTGTGACAGGACTTTCAGCATTGGCACTAGATATAGCAGCGAAACCACCAATAGTAACTAATGTAGCGGTCATTAAGGATTTTTTAAATTGCATAGTCATAGTAAAGCTCCAAGTTTTAAATTTATCAGTATTTTGATCATGTGAAGTTCTTGAACTAGATAAATACTGAACCTCACCGTACATAAGGCTAAAGTCATAGCTTTTGGTAATTTGGGGACCACTGAAATGATCTACTTATCTGAGAATAACCAAATCTTAGCCATTAACATAATATTCACATATATGAAACTATTCATTAACTTTACCAACATATTGTAACACAAACCATGTGTTTGCCCTAATCATTTTACTGTTGTATCTCAAGCCTAGCCTTTAATTAATAAAGGCTGTCGGAAATTCAACCTTGGCAGTGATAAGGCTCATCTGTGAATGTTCAACACACTCTAATGATTTGAATTGAAAGTTTAAAAGTGGATTATTACTTTCCGTTTTTATTATATAGTTAACTTTTGGTTCTTTATGGGTATACCCCAAAGGAACCAGATGTTTATACCTTATAAGCTATTAATAGACTACTCAAAATAGACCGCTATAATGGAACTACTTATAACAGACTACTAAGCCAGTTATGTTTATTGAAGCTTATTCATATATAGCATTACATACTTTGACGCCCAAACTCTCTTAAAAATGTATCAACGGTTGCCGCCATAGGGCTATCACTAGACATAGGTATGTGTTTATGGGCAATTTGTCGTGATTGAGGTAATACAAATGTCGCGCCGTTATTGTGTTCCTGACATACCTTTGGATATATTTGCTGCCAGCAGGGATAGGTAATAGCCTCTGCTTTACTTCTCATGTCCGAAAACCCAACCCGTCTAGCCGTCTCATAAACCACAGCATGAACATACTTTCGCTGAGCCGCATCAAGATAAGCTTGGCGACTGTTTGGATAGCTTTTCCCATTGGTATCTGCTAAAGCCAGTAAGTCACGTGCTGAGCTTGGTGGCCATTCTTCAAGTATAGAGCGCTGCTTAGCTTGTTGCCACTGTTTGGCCGTTGGCTGCAAATGCATTATGACCTTTGCCCATAATATGGCTTTTTGTGTAGGGTAGTCCTCAGCTTTTGCTTTATTACCAAAGTTTAGCTGCCACTCACCAAACAGTCGCACCAGTTCTTTGGTCAGTTGCCGCATTTCCTGGGCATAATCATCATGCCATGCGGTCGAAGTAGGCATCAACGTCTTGTTGGCCTTGCTCAACGTAGTGGGCAGCATGGTTAAATGCGTTGCTAGGTGCATTTTTTTGATTGGTTTTTGAGGCTGATTCATAATGCTCTCCTTTGCTTTTGCTGTTTTTAGATTGGTACTGACGGTCATTATTAATCCATGCGATAAGGACATCACATCGTCTGTCATCCGTTAAAATGGGATTATTTTTTAGCTCTTGCTCTGTGTAGTACGTCTTGAAACTCTTAACATGATTGGCATAAGCTTTTGAATCTAATACTGGTGCTGATGACGATGCGTTTTTAAGTAAAGTGTTTGTCTGATTGAGTGTAGGTGCTGCCCAGTCTTTAATAGGATCAATATTTGAACGGTTATTATTTGACTGAGAGAGAGAAGGTTTATTGGATGAAGATGATGATGACGGGCATTGCTCAAGTATATCGTTAGTATTGCTTAAGCATGTTTTAGATGATGCTTGTGCATTGCTTGGATCATCCGTAATGTTATCACTATCACTTTTTTGATTTTTGCCCCAACGAGCGTCAGAACCCTTCTTACCCCGTTCAGACTTCATCTTTCGATTGTTGGTCGCTGTTTCTTTTTTCTCATCGAGATACGAGCTGAATAATAGCTCACCATTGCTTTCAAAGAGCTGAATACTCAAAAGCAATTTAATAAACGTTTTAGATTTATTGGTAGATAATCGAGTGATTGCAGCAATGACTTTGTTATCATGTGGTACCTCGCCATTCTTCCAATAATCCATCATAAGTAAATACAAAGCACCTACCTGCTCTGTACTAAAGCGCGTTGTCATGGCGAGCATATCGCCAATATAAACGGGTAGCCAAATACCCACATCATCTGATTTACTCATTATGTTCTCCTTGACCAGTCATTGGCGTCATAAAAAAGTCATCTACGGCTTCTAAGCGGTTAAAACTGTCTTTAGCAATGTGAAATAAGATATCTATTTTTTGACTGTCATAGCAGCGCATATTGATAGGTACTACTTTTAAGTTGCACATCGCCAAAATGGCGGCAAATTGTATGAGTCTACTGTCTTTATGACTGCTATCTAACCAGCGACCGACGGTGGTGGTATCAACCCCTAAGCCTTTGGCTAGCTGACCTCGTTTATGCTTTGCAGCGCTTTGCAGTATTTGAGCCTGAATGCTGCGTGACTGTTCAAGTTGTTCTTTAGATAATGGATACATGAGACCTCCAATATGGTTTGACTGTAAATAGATAAAGCTAGATTAAACAACAACCATAATAACGTTATTACGTTATTTTAACAACGCTAAAACGTTATTAATTTTTACCATAATGAACCCAAAAGTATCTTAAAGAGACAGTTCATGATAGACACAATAGGTGAGAGACTAAAAAAAGCACGGAAATACGCAGGGATGACGCAATTGGATCTGGCTAAAGCCATTGATGCAAAACAAGGAGCCATCTCAGATTTAGAAAACGGTAGAAACAATAGCTCAACCAAGTTGGTTGAAATGGCGATATGTACAGGTGTGAACGCGGAATGGTTATCTACGGGTAAGGGAAAGATGGTTGCTGAAAGCAAGGAATGTGCTATACCACCAGATATAAATCAGTTATGTATGTACCCTATATATCATTACGAACAAATAGAAAAAGTGTTGAAGGGCGAACAAGTTACTACTGATGAATTTGAGCCATCAGTAAAAAGAAGCGACGGAAATGCTTATTGGATTATTATAGAAGACGACAGCATGCAACCTGTATTTCAGCCAAAAAACTTGATTCTCCTCAATCCAAGTTTGACTCCCGCGCCAGGCGACTATGTGATTGCAACCGACGATGCCGATCAAGTGATGCTACGCAAATGGCGAGACTGCGGCTTTGATGAAACGTGGGGGCAGGAGTATACGCAGCTGATAGCGCTCAACCCCGACTATCCAACTACTGATAGCCGGTTTACTGAGTTTAAAATACATGGGGTCGCTACAGAGCATAGAATTAAATTGAGATAATCTATTTTACTTGATAATTATAGTCAGCAAACTTTCTAAGACTCATTATTAACAATAGGCAGAGTTTCATCAGTGATGAGCATCATGTGTACAAAAAATCGTAGTAGCGGCGAGAACTGCCATTCATTCATCTGACTTCTATTATCTCGGCTAGCAATGCCAATGTAGGTAGTGTTTACTGAGTCATTAGAATGCTGCTTGATATCTTGGTAATCATCATCTGTTTTGGTGTTCTCTAGTACAGCTTTATTACCGCTCATAAGCCAATGCTTCAAAGGTAGCAGTTCTTTAGCGATACGTAAAAAACGCACTAATTCTTTTTTCTCTTTTCTTACAAATGATATGGAGGCTCTGCTATTAGACAGTTTCTGACGGCATATACCAAGGAACCAAGTCCAGTCAGGCTCTGATTTTTCTCGTAGCCGATAAGCGTTGCTTAATAGGGGTGATAGCAATCTCAGATCACTTTGGTATTGAATACTTAGCGGACTTAAAGCAGTAGTCTCTAAATCTGTTGGTTTTACAAAGCGGGGCTTACCGCGTTTGGTGGTGATGGCGGCAACCTCTCTTGCACGTTTTATTAAAATCTCTGCATCGTGCATAGAAATATTTGCCAGCTGTGCGGCTTTATTTAAGGAGGTTTTTTCATCAGAGGTCTGTAATAATAGTTGTATTCGGTTTAAACCGTAACGACCAAACAGCTCATCAGTGGCTAATGGCTCCGGGTTTAATAAAAAATACTTATCAGGGTTTTCGACTGTAAATCGCGGTGACTTGCGTTTGCCTTCTATAATACTTTTAAATAAAAGCTTACGGATACTGGGCATACTGACCATACCGTTATCATTAATGTCGCCGTTATCATTGATCATTCTTACAGTAAGTTTAGTAAATTTGGTAATATTAAATAGTGTTTGTTTAGGTAGTTTTATATCAGAGACGCTTAAAGCATAAGTGGCCATCAGGGTAGCAAAATGATTGTAATACTCAAAGCTACGCTGCGGTGACAGATGTCCCATCATGCCGGACAAAGCGTACCAGCGATCTTGTACATCGGTATGCTCACCGAGTAAGCCCTGTTTGATACGTAATACATCGCTGTTATCATAATCAGTTAATGCTCCTACTAGATCTGGATGACCCAATAGCACCAATGATAGATTACTCACCGCCGTATGCCTAAATCCATGAAAAGTATGCTGTGCAACGTTATCGTCTACCGAGATGTCCTGTAATATGCATTTGAGTAATTGAAGCGGTACGTGATCATCTATAGGACGGTGATCAGAGGATAGCGTAAAAATAAACTTATTAGAGTTGTTGCCGATATTACTTTGTACAAAATTGATAAAAAGATTTAACTCGTCAGGCTTTAGAAGGGCAAATAGGGGAACGCGGCGAATGCTGCTTTGAGTTTTGGTTGAGCGGTAGCTATTAGGTCTGATTACCAATGAAGGTGCAGCTGCTTTTAGACCTTCGATATCGTTATACTTAAGTCCCAGCAGCTCTTTTTTGCGCATGCCAGTACGATAGACCAATATAAATAACAGCGCGAACATTTCCCGCTCCAATATATCTACAGACCCTAATATCTGCACAATAATGGCTTGATAAGCTTGAGGTGATATCAGCTCCGCACGTACCCGCCGACCGTTTTTGGACTGTTGAATAGTTACTGGAGGCAGGTCATACTTATCCTTAGCAAAATCATGTATACGCTGAAGCAAAGAAGCAGAATAAACAAGATCGGTGTTACCGCGTACGACTGCTTTATATTCTAAGATATCATCGTAATGGACCTCAAATTCTTCCTCTGACCAGATATGGAGCGGCTGTGCCATTGTGAAGTATAGCCATTCATAGCCTATGGTTCTAATGTATTTCAAAACGGTTTGGTTAGCAGGTGGTTTTTCTCGGCAAAGTAAACTTAGTGCCCATTGTAATAAAATAGTCTCGCTCATGTCGGTATATTGTTCACAGCGCTTTTGCATTCTTTCAATAAGAGTAAGCGGCGTATGGCTTGGTCTTTTCTTTTTTTGCTCTTCGTCCAGTTTAAAATCTTTAGTGAGATTTATGATTAAATCAGATTTCCTCACTTTTGCTCTTTTAGAGGAACTGCTTAGTGTTTCCTTTCTAGAATTAGGGTTTGCATTGATAGATAGCGTTAAAATCTGCTCTAGATCGTAAGGGGTTTCTTTATACTTATAGTCTTGATGCAAAAAACGATCAAAATCTTTAGTCATTAGTCCGGCAGTGTTGTGTATGCCTCGCATGACTCCTACCGAGGCATTATCAATATCAGCGCCATCTAGCATCTCCCAATAATAACTGGCGTAATATAAAAATCGTGATAAGGGTGGTGGTTTAATATTTAAAGGCTCGGTCACCTCCGATAGAGTGCTTGTCAGGTATTGCCCAATCTTATCTTTAGAAAGATTGGCAAGCGTATGTTTTATCTCTTCTTGACTGCTCTTTTGATGGTAACGCATCAGCCAGCATTGACTGACCACATTCACAACGATTTGTTTGGTGTTATAAAGCTCGTCACTACTCTCTTCACGCTCATTACCATAGCGCTTTTGGATGAAGCGCGGCGAGACCACTATTCTTTCATTGATAAACGGCTGATACTCCTTGTTAATTAAAGAGGCAAGCCACCCTTGAAGCATCTGCACTTCATTGATGCCACCGTATACAATACCTGAGAATACCAGCCAACCTAAGATCTGCTCTTGGCTGTAATCGGTTGTTTGGCTCCAGTGATTCTGCACTGCGCGAATAATTTTGACTAGCGACTTACCATTTTTGACCCAAGCTGCATTTATAATCAGTGGATTAACTTTTGTGGGTTGCGGCGCGATGATCTTAGGATAACTGTACTCAGCAAGCATATAATGTTGGTTTTGATAATCTATAAACTGACTAACTGTTTGCCATGCTTGTTTTAGTGTCTTGGTTGACTTATAGGCTTGAGCAACCTCATCCTGAACGATAGTTTGAAACTTATCGAAACCTTCGTTAGATAAGGGTCGTAGCAGCTCATTAAAGCCACGTTGAAACTGACCTATCACTTGGCTCTGTGGCAACCATAATTCATCAGCATAACTAGTAGGGCTCTGTAAAGCCAAAAAGGTGCGATCACTTGACCAAAGCACTTGTCGGTAATGTTTATTAAAAGACTTTATAAATTTGATATTGCCAGGATAGACTTTTTTCAAGGAATCCCACTTGGTCTGTAAATCGGCAAGTAGCTGTATCTCACGTTTCCTTATCGCGTCACTGTCTTTGAGTATGGACGGGTAAGGCACGTAGCGCTTTTTTCTACCATCAAACTTAGCTAAGTCATCAATAATTCTTGGTAAACGTAACTTATCTATTAGCATGGTCTACCTCTGCGGGGCTTATGCCTACATGATTTGAATTAGGGTAGTGGTTGATTTTTAAGTCGGTTAGCCCTAGCTGTTCAGCGATCTGCTCAAACGCGGATGCTACACGCTTAATATCTGCTTTACTACTCGATGAGAAGCGCCCCAACACTTCTTGACGAGCTTTTTCATGACCAATAACCGTGTTAATTAGCGATAAGGAAACGCCAAGCTTTTCAAGTTGAGTACGGACAAAGTGGCGTGTCCAATAGGGGTTAGCATCAATGATGTGTTTGGTCATATGATAAGCATCACCGCGCTTAATGTCTTTTAAGGTATGAACCCTCTCAGATAAAAGCTTCAATAACGCCTCATCGTTACCTAAACGGATATCGTCAATGGTGGCGCTGATGTCATGCTTTTTTTGATGCTTAGCCTGATAGTCAATTAAATAATCTCTATAGTCTATTAAATAACGTACAAGGGTAGGGCATAGCGGTATTAGACGATCACTTTTGACTTTTTTAACTGGCTTGTCGTTGATGATCAGCCAACCCATCTCGAGATCGATATTATACGTTTTACCAAGGCCATTATTTGGTCGCACTCCAGTTAGAAGACAGAATACAAACCAGACAAAAATACTGGTTCGATTGAAGTGATCCTCTTCATTTATACTTTGGTCTGCCCAGACTCTCATCTCCTTCATGATGGCGTGAACGCTCTCAAGTTTGAGCGCAAACCCTGAGCCTACGGTATATTTATGCCAAGGAGTGATATAAGTTAAATCAAAACTACTTAAGCTGCTAAATACGCTTAGCGCTGATTTATAGTGAGCAATGATCATCTCACTGGTGTGGCTGCTGTAGTACATCGCTGGAGCATGTGGCGCTGGCGTGCGGCAAATGATATCGGCAATGTGCGCATGACAATCAGGCGTATAACGAGAGAGCACGACATGTAGTGCGGTCTCTACACGATTGACGGACAGATAGGGCAGTCCAAGATGGTTACGTAGGTTGGCAAGATATGAGGTAAAATCTTCCTTTACAGGCAACTCGCAAGCAAGCAGACTATCTATTAGCCACAATGGCAGTGGGATTTTGATAGTATCGGAATGGTTTTCATAATTCTCTTCTCCCAGTGTTGGGCTGGTGGACCTTTCGGTAATACCAAGGCTGTGTTTGATGTAAACTCTTTTATCATTAAGGCTAAAAATACCAGGATGACCAATATAGCCGGGTATCAGTAAGGACTTAACTGGCAGTCCGGTAATCACAGATAACAGTAAAATACCCGCACAAGTTTTATGAGTCTCTGATTCCGGTAATGTGCTTGCATCTTGGTTTAGCGCAGCAAATAGTGCTTGGTAGCCGGCAAGGGAGAGTAATCGCGTGTTGGAGTTGAGCGCAAGATCGCGCTGAGACATATAGTTTTGCTGTAGCGATAAGTCGATAGTTTGTAGCGGTATGGACTTTTTGATGAATGGGTCTGGATATTCACCATAGCTAAAGTAGGGCGCCTCAAAGTGGTCAATGCGCTCTTCAAAGCTGGTAGTTAACCCTTCATAGGTTTCGGTATTAGGGTCTAAAAATGCGAGATCTACGGTGGTAGCACTGTGTTCTATATCATCACGTGTGCTACCCCATTCATCATTACTGGGCGTAGTATTCCAGTTATGGCTCGTTGCAGTAGAGTCTAAGGGAAATGTCGATGTATTGTCTGCTAAGTTGATAGCTTTAATTTTAATATTCTTAGGTGGCTTCTTACGCTTAGGTTTTGACTTCTGTAATGCGTGCGCATGTTGATAGGCGGTCGTTATTTTCTCTATTTGGCTCAGTTTTGCTTTTGCATCAGACTTATACTTTTTTATTTTCTCTTTAAGTTTGGCATTTTCATCAGATTTATCTTTTGCTACTTTCTTTTCTTCGGTATGAGTAGCTTGTTTATTATTTAGCAATTCAAGTGCACTTTTTTGTTGCTCTAATAGGCTATTAAATACTGATAATATATACTCGAAGCTCATGTCAATATGTTCGATATCAGAAAGAGCCTGCCACAGCCAGACACGCCTAGGAGTCGATGAAAACTGTGCCATCTTAAATTGCATAAGTATATTTTTGGTATCGGTTTTTCTATCGGGCACCATGAGCAGCGCGGCAGTGTGCATTGCTATGGCCAGCCAAAACAGCCGCGATGAGTGATCGAGCCGCTGACGACTGACAATATCTTGCATTAAAATAAGCAATTGAAAAATTAGCGGTTTCTGTGCCAAATCCGTCCGATTAATCTGCATATATTGATCGGCAACTGGCTCATTTTGTAGTAGTGGCACAATCGTCTCTAATAAGTATTCAATAGAGTTATCAGCGCGCTCATAATCTTCATGCACTGCAATAACGATGGTGGAGATAGCCTCTACCACTGCTTCTGGGTAAACAAATCTTTCATCACTTTTTAAGTAATTAATAGTCTTAGCAGACAGCCATTGTTTCTGACTGGGAGAGGTGTCATTATTTTGAGTCATGATGATACTTCCTTAGAACGCCTTGCATGATAGGTCTGCTCAGTGATATTGATAAGTCGGCAAAATGTGGTAATGGCAAAGATGTTTTTGCCAAATAACTGTTGGTTCATCTGTCTATCTAAAATATTTTTTAAATGTGTGTAAATGAGCTTAATATCTAGCTTATTGTTATGCTGAGCGATGAGCTCGATTAGCTCATAAAAACAGAGATCAAATTCAAACTGATTCTTTGAAATGTATCTCACAGGTACGTCCTGTCTTAGCACACTAAAATTAACATCATGGCTTTTGATAAGGTGAAAAAGTTCAAAATTATTGACTAAAAACCATTTTTTGTCTTCTTTGATGAACAATGTAGTTTTAGTCCATACAGCGCTTTGCTCAAGCTTAAATGCTTCAGTAATAAACGGTCTGATATGACAGGTATAAATATTAAATAGATCAAGGATGCCTTGAAATATGAGTACCGGTATTGTCTGCAGCTTGGCAACTGATAATGATTTTGATGCCTTCATAAAATACTCCACTAAGATGATAGTCCAATGTGGTCAATACGCCTCATTTATTGACCTTTACTCATAGCTTACGAGTACTGGCTAACAATTAAAAGTCACTTCGCTTAGGTTTATAGCAAAATCACAAAATACACGACAGTTCGTGACGCCTTATCCTATTTTTATTATTATTGGGTGGGAGATTACGATAACTATCTAAATCACTTTAGAAATGAGCTAGAGTTAGCAAGTGCGTTGGCCAGTAAAAACATAGTTTAGAAGAATGGACTGGAGGTATGGCAAAGCCAAGATAAAAAGGTAGAGCAAAGAGCGTGGCTTGGATTGCGTCTTGATAAGTTTTTAGTAGATTATGAAGATAACTATCGTTTTAAATATTAATGATCAAAATATCCCCCATGCCCTAAAAAGTATCCCTTCATAAGCATTCTATCAAAGCTATATACATGAGCATGCGGATCTCCTCGACAACGTCCAACCATGTAATAACTGCGATCTGGTTTACCATAATCAAGTTCAACTTTAGAGTCGCAAATTGGGCAGGTCGAAGTGTATTCAGTGATACGAGCTATATTGTAGTCCGTTGGTCTGAATAGCTCTAATTCAGCATTAAATTGATTGGTACTGATTAGAAAATCTGGAGCCTTCACAATTCTCGTACTAGGTAGTGAATGCAGCGGTTTATAGACAAACCTATATGTAAAATAGGCATAAGCTAAGAAACCGAACATTAGCAAGACATTAATAAAAGATGGTTTGGCGCTGTCAGAGGTAAGAACATCAATAAAGAGCCAAATAAAAACAACGGCAAACAATATGTTTGCCAAAAAGCTTAGCATCAACAGAGACCATCCCAGATTCTGTGTAACTGCCATTTAGATTAAATGCTTACTGATACGGTCATCAAACATAATCATAAAACGATTCAGAGCAGACGTCCAGTTACGGATCGGCATCGACCACTTTTTAGACGCCTGCTGGGTGGCTAAGTACACCACTTTGAATGCTGCCTGATCAGATGGGAACACCTTACGCTTATTCACTGCCGTCCGAATCACGCTGTTTAAAGACTCAATAGCATTGGTGGTATAAATCACTTTTCTGATGTCTTTCGGATACTCAAAGAACACCGTTAAGCCCTCCCAGTTATTGCGCCAAGACTTGACCACATGCGGGTACTCTGTGCCCCAAGTCTCATCAAAGTGTTCAAGGTTAGCCTCTGCTATCTCAAGCGTATCAGCACCGTAGATGGCTTTTAAATCAGCCGCTACGGCCTTTTTATCCGTCCATGGTACAAACTTCATTGAATAGCGCACCATGTGTACGATACACAGCTGAACCTGTGCCTTTGGATAGACGGTGTTAATGGCATCAGGGAAGCCCTTTAGACCGTCAACACAAGCGATTAAGATGTCTTGTACCCCACGGTTTTGAAGCTCGGTAAGAACACCTAGCCAGAACTTAGCGCCTTCATTCTCTGATAACCACATACCAAGCAGCTCTTTTTTACCGTTAAGGTTAACGCCTAGGGCTGAGTAAATGGCTTTGTTGATGATCTGCTTGTCTTGACGTACTTTGACGACGATGCAGTCTAGATAGACGATAGGATAAACACTGCTCAGCGGCCGG
Source organism: Psychrobacter sp. 4Dc (assembly GCF_002836715.1). Taxonomy (GTDB): domain Bacteria; phylum Pseudomonadota; class Gammaproteobacteria; order Pseudomonadales; family Moraxellaceae; genus Psychrobacter. Next base: position 14,138 of record NZ_PJAT01000081.1, on the reverse strand, counting down.
TTCTGCCAAGCGGTGATGTCCTCTAATATGTTATCGGTGACTCTTGAGACAAGAGAGCTTGAGATGTCGACATCGTAGAGCTCTTTAATGCTCTCTACGATCTCAGTGGTGGTTTGACCCTTGGCGTAAAGGAATATGATTTTATCATCGAGACCTGAGATACGGGTTTGATGCTTACTAACGAGTACAGGCTCAAAGCTGCTATCACGGTCTCTTGGGGTAGAGATCTCAAGATCGCCTGTATCACTGCGGACGGTCTTTTTAGTGTGTCCGTTGCGCTTGTTTGGTTTATCTGCTTTCTCATGCTTGGGGTAGCCGAGATGGTCTTCCATCTCAGCCTCTAAGGCAGTATCGATAAAAGATTGCATGAGCTGCCTCTGAAAGTCTTTGATGTCATCGAAGCTGTTCATGCTACCAGCCATTTGCTCGGCCAGTTTTTTAATGTCAGATTGAGTAGTCATTGCTTATTCTCCTGTTAGTGGATTATAAGCAGTTACACAAAGTTTGGGAAAGGCTCCATCAACATAATAATAAAACCAATACCCTTAACTGTTTTTACCTTCATTTCATTGTTTGTGAAAAACAACTTTGAAAAGTATGAACCTTGAACATTCTTACTTGTTTCGCGCCGATATTCAATGACTAACTCATTACATTTTTCTAAACCATTTCTATTATTATTGCCTCTTAAATAAAGTTTAGTATCATTATTTCTAAGGGCTCTACTATCCGTTTTAGTACTATTAGTTTTATCGACACTGATTTGGATTGTACCTGCAGATGGACTTGTTTCTATCAATTCAATCCAAAATTGCTTGGCCTCATTCTTATCACTCGACGTCTCACCTACTATAGGTAATAAGCCCAAGTCTGAAAAATACTTCTTCCCTGTCTCGTGTGCATCTATTACTTCCCTAAGCTTATTTTGTAAATCATCTTTTTTGATCTTTTGCGCTAATTTCTCATCAACGTCTTCAAGCTTAGTTTCTGTCACTTTTGCATATAGTGTCTTGCGCAGTATAGGAACCGGAATCGTTATATTTGATGCGTCACTTTTTAATTGGTACTCGATAATTATTTGCAGAAACTTGAGTGATCTCACTCTCTCCTTTCTTTTATTTAACAAATTACTCAAAAATTTATAAGCTTCTAAGTGATTGTTATTAATTAATTTATCCGTGGAATAGAGGGGTAGCAGAGGTGTGAAGTAGGTGCTAAGTGGGTTATCAGTAATAGCGCTTAAAACTAACCTAACCTCACCACCTAGCAAACCCTAAGAGGATAGTAATCATGTTAATGAATGTCGCCGTAAACGAATTAGATCAATTGGTCAATATTAAACAGGTTGAAAAAGGATTGGCCTGTCACTGCTTTTGCTTCGAATGCAATGAACCTGTTGTCGCTAGAAAAGGAGAGAAGAACGAGCATCATTTCGCTCACTCTAGCAACAAGGAAAGCTGCAATATTAGTCCTGAGAGTATCCTACACAAATTCGCCAAACAAGTCATTATGGAAGAACAATCTATAGTGCTGCCACCGTTACCAAATAACGATGAGATGGAAGCTAAGACTTGGCAATTTGATCGTTTGGTTGAGGAACAAGCAATTGGCCCAATTCGCCCTGACTTGGTCGCTAGTATTGACAATGATATGCTACTTATTGAAGTTGCTGTAACATCGTTTGTGGACAAAGAAAAGCTAGACTTTATCAAACAGCTAAGTTTTAAAACAGTAGAAATTGATTTACGAGAGCTGTTAAGTCAAAGCATAGATATTCCTAGTGAAGAAGCAAGGCAGTTCATCCTAGAGCAAGTGCATAATAAGAAATGGTTATACCCTGAAGCTATAGAACCCAAAACATCATCTCTAGATTGGCTAAGCACACCTGATATATCGTGCATTAATAGTGAACAAATTAATAGCTATCAGAACGAGCAGCAATCTATGCCAGAAAAAAACTATGTTAAGTACCGTTTTACTATTAATAAGGTATGGGTAGATACTTGGGTGTTTAATGATGGCGGTATTTCAGTAAAAGCAGTTAACTTTAATCCAGACATAGCTGCTTTACTTAAACGTTGGAGTAAAGAGGGCGGAGGTAGATATACGCCAAATTTTAAAGCTTGGAAGTATTATAATCCTTTTGCTCATACCGTTCTACAACGCTTAAAAGCAATGGATAGTACGCCTAAGTTTTAAGAGTAATAGGTGTTTTGTAGATAGCTCAATGCATGCAACCGTGATAGGTGCGAAGCTGTCCATTTTTTTATAAGGGATACTGGTTTCGTTTCAATCCACGCGCCCGTGATGGACGCGAAGAGTGTTATGGCATTGAGTCTAATGCGTCCAACATGTTTCAATCCACGCGCCCGTGATGGACGCGAAGAGTGTTATGGCATTGAGTCTAATGCGTCCAACATGTTTCAATCCACGCGCCCGTGATGGACGCGAAATAGCAAAGCCGGTTACGGGTCGCTTGGATGATGTTTCAATCCACGCGCCCGTGATGGACGCGAAAATCAATTATGATTAGAGGGCTATTGCATAATGGTTTCAATCCACGCGCCCGTGATGGACGCGAATAAGCAATGCAGTCAGTCGCCAGGCTTTAGCTGTTTCAATCCACGCGCCCGTGATGGACGCGAACCAATCGCCAAGCAGTTAGGACTATCGCTAGAAGTTTCAATCCACGCGCCCGTGATGGACGCGAAGCATGAGATCAGCCACACGGATTTTAGGGAGGTGTTTCAATCCACGCGCCCGTGATGGACGCGAATAAGCAATGCAGTCAGTCGCCAGGCTTTAGCTGTTTCAATCCACGCGCCCGTGATGGACGCGAAGTATTAACTGCGTTATACCTTTCATCAGTTCTAAGTTTCAATCCACGCGCCCGTGATGGACGCGAATATCAAGTAGCTCTTGTGTGCCACCATCGCAGTTAGTTTCAATCCACGCGCCCGTGATGGACGCGAAATCCTCAATAGTCGGCTCAGGCTTTGCTTTTTTGTTTCAATCCACGCGCCCGTGATGGACGCGAAGAACATGGGGCACTTGGATAAATGATACATCAGTTTCAATCCACGCGCCCGTGATGGACGCGAAAGTCTTATTGTGCTGTCCGAATCATACGTTAGTGTTTCAATCCACGCGCCCGTGATGGACGCGAACTTTAGTCATTTTATTCTCAGTGCTATTTATTGGTTTCAATCCACGCGCCCGTGATGGACGCGAATCATCCCAAACTTCCTTGGTGCCATATATCAAGTTTCAATCCACGCGCCCGTGATGGACGCGAAGATGAAATGCGCTCGACTCGTGAGGCGTTGGTGTTTCAATCCACGCGCCCGTGATGGACGCGAATTGGCAGCGGCAGAAAAGACATCAGGTCCAAGTAAGTTTCAATCCACGCGCCCGTGATGGACGCGAACTTTGTATGGGATACGCGCTTTACTGGACTTGGTTTCAATCCACGCGCCCGTGATGGACGCGAACACGCTTTATAGCCGAGCTTATCTCGCCAATAATGTTTCAATCCACGCGCCCGTGATGGACGCGAAAGCGGGTTACAGTGCAAAGACAGCACAGCAGACAGGTTTCAATCCACGCGCCCGTGATGGACGCGAATTGGACGGTTGATGATGCAATAATAGAGCTTGAGGTTTCAATCCACGCGCCCGTGATGGACGCGAACTTTGATCTAAACAGTGACAACGCTATCACAATCGTTTCAATCCACGCGCCCGTGATGGACGCGAATATTAGCGGCAAGCGTTCAAACTGACGTAACAGTTTCAATCCACGCGCCCGTGATGGACGCGAATAAATTGCGGTTTTTATGTGCAAGGCAGATTCAGTTTCAATCCACGCGCCCGTGATGGACGCGAAGCTCAAAGAGCAGCCGAACGGTGAAATGGATTTGTTTCAATCCACGCGCCCGTGATGGACGCGAATAGCATTCATAACAACAATGCGCTTATCACTAGGGTTTCAATCCACGCGCCCGTGATGGACGCGAATACACAACGTGTGGAAGTAATGTTGCACACTATGTTTCAATCCACGCGCCCGTGATGGACGCGAAGCATTGAGTGGGTTGTTTGCGATTGACGGCAGTGTTTCAATCCACGCGCCCGTGATGGACGCGAAATCAATCATCAAGTCTTGGCGCGCTCATGATATGTTTCAATCCACGCGCCCGTGATGGACGCGAATTGGATTTGGCAAGGACAGTTTCTACAGATAACCGTTTCAATCCACGCGCCCGTGATGGACGCGAACATCGCGTAGCGCGTTATTGTTACAACCTTTAGGTTTCAATCCACGCGCCCGTGATGGACGCGAAATAAAGTAGTGACGACGTATGACGACCCAACAGTTTCAATCCACGCGCCCGTGATGGACGCGAAGCGGCCTTGTATTTTGTTTGACTGAGCGATAGCGTTTCAATCCACGCGCCCGTGATGGACGCGAACTTAAAGGAGAGTTTGACCGAGATTACACAAACTTGTTTCAATCCACGCGCCCGTGATGGACGCGAATTTTCAAGGCGATAGACTAGCTCAGCATTAGATGTTTCAATCCACGCGCCCGTGATGGACGCGAATGGCTTGTTTGTCGATTATCCAGCAACCAATGATGTTTCAATCCACGCGCCCGTGATGGACGCGAATTTTCAAGGCGATAGACTAGCTCAGCATTAGATGTTTCAATCCACGCGCCCGTGATGGACGCGAACAACCGGTGCCAGAGCTTGCTTTGATGATTGATGTTTCAATCCACGCGCCCGTGATGGACGCGAACGAGGGTGACGACGAGCAATTTACCGACGAGCAGGTTTCAATCCACGCGCCCGTGATGGACGCGAAGACTGTATGCCGTCCATGCCTTCTTGCTTGCGGTTTCAATCCACGCGCCCGTGATGGACGCGAATAACCCCTGAGCTGGCAGGCTCAGGGGTTAGTATGTTTCAATCCACGCGCCCGTGATGGACGCGAAAGCTGCAATAAGGATTTTTCGCTAAATTGCTATAGTTTCAATCCACGCGCCCGTGATGGACGCGAAAACAGCCGCTTATGCTGAGTTTAAATCTAACATGGTGTTTCAATCCACGCGCCCGTGATGGACGCGAATGTTTCATGTTGCATATTAATACCCTCTATTTAGTTTCAATCCACGCGCCCGTGATGGACGCGAAGAATCCATCTATCTTGGCCATTCATATGTTGCAAGTTTCAATCCACGCGCCCGTGATGGACGCGAAAGCAGCTCAATCGCACTGTCACGCTTTAAAGGGTTTCAATCCACGCGCCCGTGATGGACGCGAACTTATCATCTTTGCGTGGGTCATCTCGCCAATGGTTTCAATCCACGCGCCCGTGATGGACGCGAATCATTCGTCGGACTTGCCACACTACCTGCAAATTGGTTTCAATCCACGCGCCCGTGATGGACGCGAAGGTGTTAGTTTCATAGCTGGGATATATATATACTGTTTCAATCCACGCGCCCGTGATGGACGCGAATCACAGCAGGGCTAAATAGCGTGTCAGCAGGGGTGTTTCAATCCACGCGCCCGTGATGGACGCGAAGTGGTATTGAGTGCGTCCAAAACTACAGACGAGTTTCAATCCACGCGCCCGTGATGGACGCGAATGACGCGCCACACCATCCCAAGTGCTAGATAGGTTTCAATCCACGCGCCCGTGATGGACGCGAATAACCACTGACTCAAACTGACTCTCTTTTGAGTGTTTCAATCCACGCGCCCGTGATGGACGCGAAACCTCAACGTCTGCTGTCGTCGGTACAGCTATCGTGTTTCAATCCACGCGCCCGTGATGGACGCGAATTTCCCACTGGGGTAGCTTTACTTTAAAAGTAGTTTCAATCCACGCGCCCGTGATGGACGCGAAGTTCCCCTTATCCGTATAAAAAGTCTGAGTTTGTTTCAATCCACGCGCCCGTGATGGACGCGAACGACTATCTATAATAGGGTAGTCAGGATTAGATGGTTTCAATCCACGCGCCCGTGATGGACGCGAACCCCGATTGCCACACCTAATAGGGTGTATTATCTGTTTCAATCCACGCGCCCGTGATGGACGCGAAGGTTGGTACAATCAACGGCTTACCATTGTTATTGTTTCAATCCACGCGCCCGTGATGGACGCGAAGCTATTGGCAAGGTATCACGTCCTGACAATTTATCGTTTCAATCCACGCGCCCGTGATGGACGCGAATGACGATGGCGAAGGTGACACTTATGAGGATTGGGTTTCAATCCACGCGCCCGTGATGGACGCGAATACTAAGACTATCAATAGCGGTAAAGCTGATCCTGTTTCAATCCACGCGCCCGTGATGGACGCGAATCTATTGCATCCTGTTTTAGATACCGCCGTGAATGTTTCAATCCACGCGCCCGTGATGGACGCGAAGCAACTGGTCAGCAGCATCGTTTGCAGACCCTATGTTTCAATCCACGCGCCCGTGATGGACGCGAAAGTCGTATGACCTGGTATTAAAAAGTGAGGTTGGTTTCAATCCACGCGCCCGTGATGGACGCGAATCATGGGATGCGGCAGGGTTTGCGATATACCTAGCGTTTCAATCCACGCGCCCGTGATGGACGCGAAGCTACATGCGCTGCTAATAGTGGCGTATGTGTCGATGTTTCAATCCACGCGCCCGTGATGGACGCGAAAATAGAGCTGATTAAAATACTGCGCTCTGGATGGTTTCAATCCACGCGCCCGTGATGGACGCGAATTGCCAAAGAGACTGCCGATAGTATGGATTGGGTTTCAATCCACGCGCCCGTGATGGACGCGAAAAACCAATGCCTTATATTAAAAAACAGCGTCCAGTTTCAATCCACGCGCCCGTGATGGACGCGAATTGATTGATGCCCTAACTGTGCATTACTGGACGTTTCAATCCACGCGCCCGTGATGGACGCGAAAGTGTTGGTGCATATCTTGTTCTTTAGCCTCAAGTTTCAATCCACGCGCCCGTGATGGACGCGAATCATGCCATGTCCTCTTTAACCATTGCACAAAAGTTTCAATCCACGCGCCCGTGATGGACGCGAAGGATTTACCTGTGTCGGGTCGTTCAATTCTGTCTGTTTCAATCCACGCGCCCGTGATGGACGCGAACACAGTACCAACAGGCTGAGAACGCGCTATTGCAGTTTCAATCCACGCGCCCGTGATGGACGCGAAGCGTCCACATGGTCATTGATGTTTGATGACATGTTTCAATCCACGCGCCCGTGATGGACGCGAACAGTGCGTCTTGCGCCATCTCTACAGCTTCGATGTTTCAATCCACGCGCCCGTGATGGACGCGAACTAATTATCATGGGCGCAAAAACCGTATTAATAGTGTTTCAATCCACGCGCCCGTGATGGACGCGAATTGATAAAAAAACGGCTGTTTGTGCTATTAGTGTTTCAATCCACGCGCCCGTGATGGACGCGAAGCAGGTAATGTGCGCCTGATACGTGGTGACTGGTTTCAATCCACGCGCCCGTGATGGACGCGAACAGTTGTACGCAAACGACCTAGATCAAATAAAAGTTTCAATCCACGCGCCCGTGATGGACGCGAACTAAGAACCGCTTTACCGTTGAATTTAGACCACAGTTTCAATCCACGCGCCCGTGATGGACGCGAAAGCCCCTAGTCTAAGTCGCTAATAAGGTTAAGAAAAAACCTCGGAATTTGCGAACGTCTAAACTGTAGGCGAATTTGGCAAGCATCTCGCTTACCAAAGTTTTATCGTGATAAAATAAAGTCATTAAAATCAATCTGTTAAATAGTATGGCGAGACTATTGCGAGTCTCCTAGAGATTTTATGTATGCTATAGGTTCGCACTGACCTTTTTACAGTCAAATACTAAATTTGCCGCTTATTATGCCGACTAAAACAGCAATACATCGTTTAAGTCTAGCACAGGTTTTGCCCCAATATGTTCCACTTTATTTTGCCAGTTTTTACCAAGATAATAATAGCGCAAACTATCAACGCTATGATCGATAATATCTTCAAGCTTGGCTCGAAGCCGCGTCCACTCAGCTGGATTGACCTCGATTTCAAATACTGAATATTGTACCCGTTGCCCATAGTTCAAACAATGCTTGGCAATATGGCGTAGACGTTTGGCACTTGATGTGCCCTCTGAACTGATATCATAAGTGACCAATACCATCATAATAGAACCCTTTTTTTATTGCTTATTTAAGCGACTTACTTCCATAGGAACGGAATATAAGCATCAATATCACCTCGAATATGACGCGCCATAATTGTTGCCTGTAAATGGGGGAGCAAACCAAACGGTACGGTCTCTTCAAACCACTCATGATATATAGTCTGCTGTTTACGGTCATGCCATGCCTTAAAAAAGGTTTGCCGTGCATCATCCTTAAGCCAAACAGCGCCACTTGCTTCTTGTTTAAAGTCAGACTTACTTAACTGCTTTTTATTAATTAAAGACAATACAAATCTGTCAGCCATAGGACGAAACTCCTCAACTAAATCTAGTGCAAGAGAAGGGCGTCCGGGGCGCAACTGATGAAATACCCCGCAAGCAGGATCGAGTCCTACGGTCTCAAGCGCACTACGGCAATCATGAGTCATCAAGGTATAAGTAAAAGAGAGTAGGGCATTGACCGCGTCAGTGGGCGGATTGCGAGTGCGTTTAGGAAAGCTAAAGTCAGGGTTGCGAATAAAATGTGGAAACACACTAAAATAAGTGCTCGCCATCTCACCTTCCCGACCTAATAGATCAGGCAGATTTTGAGTTGCTAGAATTTTATTTAGACCATGCTCTAAACGCTTTTGAGCTGATTCTAATTTACTAATAGTTGCCTCATCTAGCTGATTTTTATAATCTCGCAAGTAGCGACGAATAACTTGGCGCTGATTATGCACTTTACCTAAGATGACGCTGTGACAGATGGGCTGCACTCGCTCAGGGTCATCACTGATACGATACTGCTCCCGGCGCAACAGCACATTGCCACTGACTGCGCCTTCAATACGCGCTTGAAACTTACCATAACGATTGAGATGGGTAATAGTAATAGCGTTATCGGTACAATGAGCCATTAATGCTGGTGATATCGACACCTGCCCAAAGCAGACAATTGCGTCCAGTTTATGAATAGGTACGCGACCCTTGACCTCGTAGTCGATATTCATAACCACGTTCTCGCCCTGCTTATTGAGCCATGCGCCTTGGGTTTGGACGAATAAGGTGTTCTTTAAAGGGCGCATAGGTTTTCCTAATCATTGTTTTAAGCATTTGATTCTGTTTTATTTTGAATGTGATTCTATATTGTGCTACGTTAAATCAGCTAATCCTCAACTATTATCAAGGAAAAAATATGAGCACCTCCAACAACGAAGCTGATATGTAAAACCCTAATAAAGGCACTGATGGTACTAACAAAGCTTATGATCAAGCGCAAGGTAATAAAGGCAAGCAATTAAGTCCGCAACAGCCTAAGAATGATGCGCAGCCTCAAAAAGAGGATTAATATCTGTATGCCAATAATAATACGTCAATAAATCAGTGATTCGTTTCCTCTAAACTGGTCGCTATTCTTTTGCTTAACCAAGCCTTAGCGTTTTTATTAAAAATCTTTGGATGACATATATCTTTAAGCGAACAGTTGCGACACTTACTGGTGCTATAGGTTGGTTTAGGCGTTTGCCCACTATCTACAATTTGCCGACAGTCATTGATAGCGTCTAAGGTAATTTGCCGTAGCTCATCATCGAAAGTCACCGCATGACGTCGACGGGTTTTACCATAAAATAATGCGCCTTTAGGAACAGTACAGTCGTGCATGTCCTCCAAGCACAACGCTTGGGCGCATAGCTGCACCTCATCAGCACGGTGTGATTTGGGCTTACCGCGTTTGTATTCAATCGGGAAGGGCGTTTTCTGACCATCATCATCGGTATGATATTCGACGACATCAGCAACACCTTCTAGTCCCAATGCCTCATGCCCTAATCGCAAGGTACGCACGGTCTTTATATTACCGCGCGTATCGTGACCACCAGAGTTAACCTTTTCATGCATGACCTGACCTTCAGCGGTAAAGATATTCTCTTCCCACGCGCACTCAAGCTCTATCAGCGCAAACTGACGTGGGCAGAATAGATAGTGTTGCAAGCGTGATAGGTAGAGGATTTGCATGATTTCTGGCTCTGAATTAAGTATAAATTTTAAGCAAACCTTATTTATTAAAGTTTGCCCAAGTGTCAAAAGTTAAGAATAACTTAAAATCCTTCAATAGTTTCGGGCTCCAATCCTTCTAACGCTGACTTTAATACGTCTTCATCAAACTCACCTTTATCATCAAGTAACTCTTTTAAACTACGATGAACTTTAGCAGACGAATATTGACCTGACTTACTGTTATGCTGCCACCAAATCACCTTTTTGACTTGCATACTGCCTTCAGGACGAGCTGATGACGCGTCGCCTTCAAACAGTTTGGGTAAAATTTGTTTTATCTTTTCAGCGTCTTCATCACTAAAGCCAGTACGCTCAGCTAACTGCGGGGTAATCGCACCATAAGTGACATAAATACCTTCATCAACGCGGTGCTTCATACCCATAGTATCACTACCTTTTTTCGTGCCGTCACCCTCACCGCTGACACTCTTAGTAATTTGAGTACTAGTAATGTCCACAGGTTGCAAGCTAAAGGCTGACTGGATAGTGACAGGTCCTCGGATAGGAATAGACACGCCATCCGCGCCTTTAGTATCTGCTTTAAAGGCGAATACTTGACCAAAAGCACGTACATCGAACCATTTATCACAGGCTTTTTGCGCGGTTTCATCGCGCTTGGCTTCGATATTTTCTTTTTTATTGGCTTCAAACGCATTCTTACCTAAGCCTACTTCTTCATCATAAGCGCGGTTTTTTAGACTGGTCATACCATCAGTTTTTTTCTCATCTGACTGTACAAAGATATTCTCATCAGACTCTTGCAGACGGTCACGAATTTTACGCTTTAAGCAAACATCAGTGATTTCACCGTTACCTGCAAAGTCAGTGCGAGGACGGTTACCATTTAGCGGATCACCATTTGGATTGGCATTATGCACCCCAATGATTAGGGCGAAGTCAATTTTTGTACTGATCGGGGTTTGAATAGAGGCGGTCATGATTTATCCTTTTATTAAATTTTAAATGCAGATATTCAAAAGTTTGAATTAAGCAGTTTTGTTAATCTCTTCTAAATGCTTCTTGTCTTCACGAGCCTTTTTTGCTTGCTGTTTATCAAGTTTTATTTGCATTTTTTGACTGTGATAACCAAGCAAAAACTCACCTGACAAGGCGGAATCGTTATTGAAGTCTTCAACGTCAAAGCGATTCATAATTTGGTCGAGTAAGTCCTGCATATTGGCTAGATAACCTGCACGATTTGATTTTAGACGGTTCTCATAAGGTTTGAGAGCCAGCTCAATATTGCGCCATGTGGTAAAGGGTCGATTGGCAAACTGCTGCATATAACGCTGTGCTGTTGTATTGCGCTTTTCGCCAGCGATATATAACGCCAAGCTCTCAATATCTTCGGCAACCGCTAACAGGCGACCATATAAATAATCTCGGCTGTTATAGTCTGTTTGTAATGCCACGGTATAGCTCCTTTTTTTATGGTCTGATTGACGCAAATGATATCCACGGTATAAAGCACAGGCGACACCTAATGCTTGCTCCCATTCCCAATGTTCTAATGCCAATGGATTACAGGCACGTTTAATACATAAATCTACCAGTTGCCAAGGGAATCGCCTTGCTTCTCCCTCCACGATACAAGGTAATACTTGCGAGACGACTTGCTTTTTAAGCGCATCTGATAGGCGAGAGCCATAAGCCACTTGTGCTATCAGCTTAGGTATTGGCGCTTTGATAGTCAGCTTACGCTCATTGGTATCGCTATCTTTATAAGTGGCATACCAAGAAAACTGCTGATACCAGCACGCTAAGGCATCAATATAATCGTTTGGCATGGTTTCATGATAATAGGTAACCGCCATACGCCCAGGGGTAGCGGCATCTAAAGTTATAATTGAGATTTGGTCATGAGCATCGAGCTGTTGACGATAGCCTTGCATAGTATTATTAAGGTGCGTAGCAAAGGTCTGACCTAGATTATTACTATGAGTAAGGTTATTAGATGGCTTTTCATTTACTGTGGTTTCATCTATTTCGCTATATTCCGATTCATCGTCTATTTCATCAAACTCTTCATCTTCAGACATCGCAAAAGAATTGGTTTCCTCTTCCTCTAAGTCCGCTGACTCAACGACTTCTTCAACATTGAAAGGCTCATCTTCATCAATCTCTTGAGTGGGCTGCGGGGTTTCTTTACCCGAGATTGCCCAAGCAACGACCGCTTGACCGGCATCTTCGCGCCCTTGGCGAGACAATAGCCATGATAGCGCAGCATGAGCTTTTTCAGTGACTACGGCACTGATATTCGCCCCTTGTAGCCCATGCGCTTCAATAGACTTTTTATTATCAGTAAAGCGACCCAAAAAGGTAAAACTGTCTAAATCATTGGCAGAGATAAGCTTGGCATTGGTGGCACTACGCAGGATGCGATTGGGATGTTTGCTTGCCAGCGGACTGTCTTTACCAGTGATATAACAAAAGCCATCAGTGCTATCAAGGGTGGCATAAAACTGCTGCCATGACTCAAACAAGCTCTCATCTCGCCATGTTTCAGGCACACCGTGTTCAGCTTGTTTGCCCAGTTCTGTAGCAGTGACGCGCCAAGCAATAAACGCTGCGCCTTGGTCGAAGACTCCTTTGTTTTTATTCAACGATGACAAAAGGCTATCAGGATAATCGCTAGCTTGTTCAGGGTAGGCAAGTTTGCTGGTATCATCAGGGTCAGCAATCAAAACATTCGCCTCTAATAAATCTTGGACTAGCGTGCCCTTTTGTACATAATTGAGAACAGCTTGTGCTTTTGGATGAGCGTATTCTGACTGACACCAAGTAGATAGCTCTTGCTCGTACAAAGGATATAAATCCTTTTTACTGCCATCGCTATACTCATGAAAGTCTTTACCAACATATTGCAACTTATCGGATAGTGGGTGCGCTACAGCACCCGAAGTACGGTTAGCAGAATCATTGGTCGCTGGAATAACTAAGTAGCTTGATTTAACCTTACCGTTGCCGTCTCGGCATACCTCAACATTAACGAAGTCGCCTTTATCGTTGATAGTAACAATAATTTGCACGTTTTGATTGACATGATAATAAGGCATTAAGCTGCTTTCTTGCGCTTGAATCTCTTCGTTCTGGCTAGCCAGCTCATAGGTTTGATATAGTCGTTGCAACCAGCTCATAGCGACTCCTCCGTACTGGTGACAGACTCAATATTCTCATCAAGCGTAAAGGTCTTAGCGCTCATAGCGCGGACAAATCGATTGGGCATACTGTTATTACTGTCAGCTTGCAAGTCATCAGTGGGCTTAGGGAACTCTATAACCCCAAAACGCATCACAGCGTGCCAAAAGCGACTGTGCAATTCATCTATGCCAGTCTCATCAGGATAAGCAAAACTATGAAACATCAGCCCGTATCCCAGCTCATCAGTATCATCATAAGCGCCTGTACCACTACCAAACACGCAAGGTTCGACATAGCCTTGACATTCTCTCGCGCCTAAAAATATATCTTGCCGACCGCCTTTATCGACCATACGCTTGGCAATACTATAATGCTTGCCATCTATGCGATCCGCTTCAAGCTCTGGACGGTACATATTCCATTCAAAATGTGCTTGTACTTGATAAGCTACGTCATGAAGATAAGTGTAATAAGCCAAATCATTGCCGTCTTTATGATATCTAATCGGCTTCATACCTTTGGTTTGTGTACGAATCGGGTTTATCACCCGTACTTTATCGATATACCAAATGATACTAGGCTTCCAGTAAATGCTTTTACAGACGCCTTTTAAGGCTTCATAAGTAGGCAAGTGGTAGCTGGTCTTTTCACCACCAATGCGAGTGATAGGATCGGTGAATAAGGCGTGCCGTCCGGTGAGTAAAAATTCGATTGAGTTTTTTGGTTTATCCATAATATAC
>NZ_PJAT01000080.1 GCF_002836715.1 Psychrobacter sp. 4Dc | reverse complement strand
TTAACCGTAGGTCTTGGTCTATTGGCCATACTGCTGACCTCTGGTTGCGCTACGCAAAATATTCAGGCGTATCAGAACACCACACCAACGCTCGACATGCATGAGTTTTTTTCGGGTCAAATTGATGGTTGGGGTATGTTCCAAGGTCGAAATGGTGAGGTCAAAAAACGCTTTTATGTCGACATTGATGCAACCCATGAGGGAGATGATGTCATTGTCCTAAACGAGAAGTTCTCGTGGGCAGATGGCACGAAATCTCAGCGTATCTGGCGATTGACCAAGCAAGCAGACGGTAGCTGGAAGGGGACGGCAGGTGATGTTATTGGCGAGGCAACAGGGAAAGTGGTTGGCAATACATTGCACTGGAATTACTTGTTAGCGCTGCCAGTTGGAGACAAAACCTACAAAGTAACGTTCGATGATTGGATGTATCTTATCAATGAGAATGTCATGCTTAATCGCTCAGTGATGAAAAAATTTGGCGTAGAGCTGGGTAGCGTGACATTGAGCATGCATCGTAAGCCTTCTGATGATAACTAGAAATTTCTAAATCATTTGATAATAAGTAAGGTGCTATGCAATATCGATAAAGGTAGATGGTGGTCTTCAGCGTCTTAAAATGGCAAAATAGCAGCTATTTATCTATTACCTATTATTTATTAGACTCCACAATATCGACTAGCATACCTAGATAGTGTATCTAAGCGACATAGACTGACGTGCACCATAGGTAGCCTATAGATATTTCGATAAAAATTGGTTAAAGTAAAATTATACAATTGATAGTATCAAATGATGCTATCAGATAACGATTAAAACAGTTTATTAAATTATTCATAAGTAAAAGGACGGTATCATGCGCGGAGTCAATAAAGTTATCATCATCGGTAACCTCGGAGCAGATCCTGAGGCGCGCCAATTCAGCAATGGCGGTAGCGTAACCAATATCTCGGTTGCGACATCAGAGCAGTGGACAGACAAACAAAGCGGTGAAAAAAGAGAAGCGACAGAGTGGCATCGTATCGCACTTTTTAACCGTCTAGGCGAAATCGCAGCGCAATACCTGCGCAAAGGCAGCAAGGTCTATATCGAAGGTAGTTTGCGTACACGTAAATACCAAGACCAAAGTGGTCAAGACCGTTATATTACTGAGATTCGTGCTGAACAAATGCAGATGCTCGATGGTCAAACTGGCGGCGGTCAGGGTGGAGATAGCTTTGGTGGTCAAAACCAAGGTCAGAGTGGCGGCTATAATAATCAAGGTGGCCAAAACAACCAGAACAACTTTGGTCAGCAAGCAAATAAGCAGATGGCACATCAAGGCGGCTACAACCAACCAGCGGCTCAAGGTGGTCAGAATAGCTTTAATAATCAAGCGCCTGCTCAGCAAAACCAGTTCAATCAGCCAGCACAGAAACCTGCACAATCTAAGCCTACAGCAATGCCAGATGGCCCTGTAGATGATGATATTCCGTTCTAGGATATACCTTAGACTTTAATGTAAAATATATGTTCTAGAAAACCCGCCACTAGCGGGTTTTCCTTTATCTATAGAGTGAAAAAAACGTAAAGTATATATTGAGTCTCAACTAGATATAGTGTACTTTGTGATTATGTAAAGTATTGAGGTGCATTAATGAGTAATTCTTTCCGAACAACATCTTTTTCAATGAGTAGTGGAGAACGTTACTGCTTAGTAATTGATCGAGTAACAGAGCTACCTATTTATCACCCTAACTTATTCATCACGACCCAACTTCGTAATAAGTCAGACTCATTTTCAACTATGTTGTCAGCAGCTAACAATATAGCAATATTACTTAGATTCCTAGAAGACAGAAATATCAATCTTGAAGAAAGGATTCTAGGACGAGACTTATTTGAAACTTATGAATTAGACGATTTGCGAGACTTTACTCAGCAAAGGTTTTCAAAGGTAGCTGATGAAGGCGTAGTTAGCTCAATAACTCATTACATGCGATTGACTACTATCGCTCAATACATAAGTTGGTATGCCAATCATTTAATTAAATTACCAAGTACAGTTGAAGCAAGACAAATAAAAAGAGTAGAAACACAGATAAAATCACGACGACCCGTAAAAAGAGGTCGTAATCGTGATCAGGATAGGTCTCTTGATGAGGTTCAATTAGAAGCCTTGTTTGAGATAATAAAGGTAGGTTCAGAACACAACCCCTTTGGTGAGCAAGTGCAACGTCGTAATCGACTAATGATCTTAATTTTATATTATCTTGGAATTAGAGGTGGAGAGTTGCTTAATCTAAGAATAAGTGACATTGATTTTGCTAAGCACCAATTGAAAATTGTTAGACGGGCTGACGAGAAGGACGACCCTAGAATACAAGAACCTAATGCCAAGACTTTAGAACGCACCATACCTCTTGGAGAGTTACTTAGTAAAGAGCTTCATGAGTATATTGCTGGAGACAGGCGAAAAGTCACTAACGCCAAAAGAAATAATTTTTTGTTTATTACTCACAAGAAGGGGCCAACAATTGGGCAGCCTATATCAAAATCTAGCTACTATAAAATATTTAATATAGTTAAGTCTGTAGCTCCTCAACTTTACGAGTTAACAGGTCATAAGCTTCGCCATACATGGAATCGTAAGTTTTCAGAAAAAATGGATTCAATGGACGAACCTATAAGTGAGGAAAAACAAGATCAAATCCGCTCTTATGTAATGGGATGGAAGCAAGGCTCTGGTACATCAACTCATTACAATAAAAGGTTTGTTCAAGAGCAAGCGCAAAAAGCAGCATTAGCACTTCAATCAAATAGTGGGACAAGACTACCAAAACAGGGATTGTAAGATGAACAACTTAGCTTTTGATTTTGTTAATAATATTGAAGAAGAGCCATCTAAAATAAATAAGAAAGTCCGTGCAAAAACAAAAGGTTATTCTTTTGATCTCTGGGAAAGAGAATGGATTCTAGATAAGAATAGTAGTGTTAATTTAGATTTAATTTATGAGCATTTGGATGAGCAAAGTCTAAATAGTTTTATTCATGTATTAGCTTTTTATGCTTCTAACTTATCAGCTAGCCATACGTATAATATAGCTGTTAGATTCAATCATATGCTTAGAATCACAGGTTCTTCAAGAATTAACGACATTATGCTGATTAATTATAGAGCTTCCTTAAGCAGTTCTCATGAATGGTACTTGGGCACAATTAGAGGTTTCTTAAGAAAGTGGTATGAGCTTGGTTATGATGGCATTGATGAAGATGTAATTCGATTACTTGATGGTTGGACACTTAAAGGTAATAGAAAAGGGGATGCTGTTAAGCGTAAAGACCCTAATGAAGGCCCGTTAAGTGATAATGAGCTAAAGGCTTTTAATGAGGGGGCTGTTATTGCGTTCGAAAAAAACCTTATTACACTTGATGAGTTTGCAATCTCAACTGTTACAAGTAACACGGGTCGTCGTCCAATTCAAATATCTCATCTAAAAGTAATAGATGTTATATGTGGGACAAATAAGAGAGGTGAACCTTATTATACAGTGAATGTACCTAGGGCAAAGCATGGCGAGGGATTTAGAACTCAGTTTAAACAGTTTGCTGTAACACAAGAGTTGTGGGCTATTCTATCAGCTCAAGCAAAAAATGCTATTTCGATAGTTGAAGAGAGTCTTGATCTCAAATTAAAGGAACACGACTGCCTGGAAGTGCCTCTTTTCCCCGACTACTTTAGGATTGGACAAGTAGATTCACTCTTTGAGTTTAGAGCCTTGTTAACGAGCGACAAACTGCATATTGCATCCGCTAAAGTGACCGATACTTTACAGTTCGTTGTTGCTGCTTCAAATATTAAATCAGAAAGAACAGGTGAGGAATTGTCTATCAATGCTCGTAGGTTTAGATACACTACAGGCACTAGAGCAGCTCGTGAAGGATTTGGCGAGCTAATCATAGCAGAACTACTAGATCATAGTGATACGCAAAATGCTGGTGTATACATTAAGAACATCCCTGAGCATGTAGAGCGATTAGATGCAGCAGTTGGGTTTCAACTTGCTCCTTATGCTCAAGCTTTTGCGGGTGTATTAGTTGATTCCGAGAACGATGCTGAACGTGGTAATAATCCAAGTAGCAGAATTCGTACTGAAGAGGGCTCTAATGTTGGAACATGCGGTGAGCATGGGTTTTGCGGGGCAAATGTCCCTATACCTTGTTATACCTGTATTCACTTTCAACCTTGGCTTGATGGACCTCATGGAGAGGTATATCAGGACTTACTTCAAGAGCGAGAACGAGTTAAAGATATTACAGGTGATATAGAAGTGGCAGCAATATTAGATAGAAGTATCATTGCGGTAGCTGACGTCATTATGCGCTGCGAAAAGCGTCGTGAGGAAATTAATAAGCAAAGAGGTCTCGATCATGCCTGATGTTTTTCAGTTTAAGTCTAAAGCAGAATTAACAGCCGCTGCTAACTTAGATATTTTTATAAGCAAATGCCGCAACGACTTAACAGTATTTGGTGCTGATTTAGATTGGGATGCTTGTATTTGGCCAAAGGTGGCTGTATTTGCAAAGCTTGGTGTCACAACACGTAAGCCGAAGCAAGAAGAGTTAATGGATGAAAGCTTTGTGGAGTTCGCCAAGGCATATTTTCGTTATCAACAAGGTCATAAACCTACTGGTACTAAAAATGAGCTTAAAGCGCTTCGAGTATTAGAGGCAGCTCTCATTCAAGTAAATGGTGAAGCATCTATCACAGGTTTATCTCTTACTTGCCTAGATGAAGCTGCTTCATTGGCAAGGGGTTATTACAGTAAGGGTGCTGCTTATGCCTGTGGAAGAGAGGTTCAAAGATTCGCTGAGTTTGTAACTGACAATCATCTCATTAATGCAGATTTGAAAGCATGGCATAACCCTATCTCTCGTCCAACAGACACTACAAGAACTGGTAAAGAAGCAAAACAAAATAGAGAAAAAAAACTTCCTAATGAAACTGCTCTCAACGCATTGGCTGAGATATTCGCTAGCAACCCTGTAGAAGGGCGAGATATTTTTACAACATGCATATTTGCAATGTTAATGTCTGCACCCTCTCGAATAGCTGAAGTATTGGCATTACCAGTAGACTGTGAAGTATTCGAAAAAGATAGTAAAGGTGTAGAGCGTTATGGATGGCGTTTTTTCGCTGGAAAAGGCTATGAAGGAGATATTAAGTGGATACCTACTGTCATGGTAGAGACAGCCAAAATCGCAATTGATAGAGCTAGAAACCTATCTTTTGAAGCTCGTAAGCTAGCTAAATGGATAGAAGATAATCCTAATAAATTTTATCGTCATGAAGGGTGTCCGAATGTAGCTGATGATAAGCCATTAACGATGGAACAAGCCTGTCAAGCGTTAGGGTTGGCTTATCATACGAAAGACGTCTGTTATTCTAGTCTGAATGATAGAGGTCTTGATCATCATGATGGTATGAATACTTTAAACAGTTTATGGAGACATGTGAAGGGACGTCTGCCTGATAGCTTTCCGTGGTTTGATGAAGATAAAGGTATTAAGTTCTCCAACGCTCTATTTGCGCTGAATGCTAATCAGTTTCATGGCAATAGATCGCGTTTAGTTACGGAGCTTAGAAAGCCCGATACAACCTTCTTTAACAACGATATCGGGACTCGTCCAGCTTTGGGGGATAAGCATAAGAATATATTTGATAGGTATGGGTATTTTGACAATGATGGTGAACGATTAAAAGTCACATCACATCAAGCACGCCACTTACTAAATACTATTGCACAGCGTGGTGGTTTATCTAACCTAGAGATAGCTAAATGGTCTGGTAGGGCTGATGTAAAACAGAATCGTACTTACAATCATATGACTGAATATGAAATGGTTGCAATGGCAGAGAGGATTGATCCATCAAAGGCATTATTTGGGCCTGTAGGTGAAGTAGAAAAGTATTTACCAGTCACTACTCAAGAGTTCAATACTTTGGAGCAAGCTGCTGCACATATTACTGAGTATGGGTTCTGTGTACACGACTTCACGATGAGTCCGTGCGAAAAATTCAGAGATTGTATCAACTGTACTGAGCAAGTATGTATCAAAGGCGATGCAACTAAGTTGGCTCGTATGAAAGAACGTCTTGATAAAGTAGAGAAGATACTATTTAAAGCTGAGCAAGCAGTTAAAGAAGGTGATATGGGTGCTGATAGATGGCTAAACCATCATATAAAAACAGCAACTAGACTTCGTGATCTAATTTATATCTTAGAGAACCCAAGCATAATAGATGGAGCACAAGTAAAGCTTCGTGGCAATGATTTTAGTCAATTGCGTCGAGTAGCTGAAAAAAAATCTATACCTATGGTTGCTGAGAATGATGTTGAATTTAAAGAAGCATCAATTCTAGAGGATTTGACAGATATACTTGGAGGCGGTTTTGGCTAAACATCTAAATAAGAGAGAAATAGAGGCTATTGTCAATCTGATCAGAGGTTGGAGTGATTCTAAAATAACGTGGGCTGCGATTTGCGAGCAAGCAGCCCCGCTTGTAGGTAAGATACCTACAAGACAATCTTTAAGCGCTCACGAGGCTATTACAGCGGCCTATCAGTCTAAAAAAGATGCTATTAAAGGAAAAGTACCTAATAAACCTCGGCCTGCTAGTTTAAATGCAGCAGCTTCAAGAATTGCTAACTTAGAGGCAGAGCTTGCAGAACTTAAGGAACAAAACCGTCAATACAAGCAAATGTTTGTATTATGGCAGTACAATGCTTACAAACATGGAATGACAGAAAGTAAGCTAAATTCCTCCATGCCAAAGATTGATCGCGAACGTTCTGATAATAAGGTTCGATGATATTACTGCATTAGTCTCATATCTTATTACTTCAGTATAAATAACTACAAGCCTCTGCTTAATAGCAGGGGCTTGTTCGTTTCTGGGGTATTTTACTAATCACAGAATGCACATCAATATAGCTAAACCTTGTAATTTTCAATTTATTATTATTTAAAATATAAGTATATTAAAAATATTATGTTAGAGGTATTTACTTTTAAGGTGACTCATGTTTTAATAAGTCATCAGGTAAACAAATACAAATTAAGGTGAACTTATGAATGCTTCTAAACACTTAAAGTCACGTATGCAGCAACGCTCTATCAGTAAAGCAGAGTTAGATATTGTGATGGCATTTGGTGATGTGAATGGCGATAAAGTATTTCTTAATAAGCAGCGCACCGAAGAATTATTAAAGCAATTTGGCTATTATCTGAAACAGAGTGGGAGAAACTAAGATGGAACTAAGCTTTTATGAAAAAGTTAGCTCTGGTAAAGAACTTAATCAGCAAGAGCTTAAGTCAGCTATTAAGATTTTAAAGAGAATCCAAAGCAGAGGTGGCTTGGTTGTTGTGTCAGAGAATGACACATTAATTACTACTTATAGTTTAGATAGCTATAGCAGAAAAGCGGCATCTTTGAACGGCTCATCCGAATTTAATCAAACAAGGTACTAAAAGTTTATGCAAAAAAATCCTACACAAAAGCTTATCAAAGACTTATATGAATTGATGCATCAGCATGGCATTAGAAAAGATGATGAATTTGTATCAAAGTTAATAGTTATGTTGGTTTTATCACAAAACAATGAACTTCCTGATGGTATTACGTTAGATGAAAGTCTTGCAGAATATAAGGGAGAATGGTTGAAGCTGATAAAAGCGTTACAAGTAAGCGAAGATGCGCAGGTGCGGAGGCTGTTCTCATATGACGAGAGTCTAGAACAGCTTCCTTTACCGCTGCTACATAGTGCCATAAAAATATTATCCAAATATCAAGAGGTTGCTCTAAACAAAACAGCAGAGCAACTAATAAATACGATAATCAACAATGCTTCAAGTAGCAGTGCAACTTTACCAGAGTTAAGCGTTTCGCTTTTAGCCAATGCATTGTTAGGTGCTAAAGAAGGTAAAACAATTTATGCAACCGCACCAGCATCATTACCTTTTTGCGTTATAGCGAGCGAAGAGTCGCAGTCTGTTTATTACGAAACCGTAAATTACTCGGGTATGCTAGCTGATGCTTTTTCAATAATAAGTGACAATAGGTTTGAAGTCTCTTACTCCAATCCTCTTGAAAAGCCCTACTACAGTGTTTCAAAAAACGAATTGCGATATTTTAATTACGGTGTCAGTTTTTCTCCTATGGGAGCAGCAGTGCCAAAGCACATTTCTGATAATATTGATGGATACGATAGGTTTGTTGTACAAACAAAAAAAATTGAGTCAGCTAATATTTTACATTTGATTAAACAGTGTCAGGATGTAGTTGTCGCTTCCGTTACTGAGGGTATTTTATACTCTACTATGGAAAGAGATTTAAGACAGTATTTGGTTGATAAAGGTATGCTTAAGGCTGTCATATCATTACCTTCAGGTATCTGGACTGGCACCTTTGTTAAGACATCGTTACTAGTAATTGAGCCACATGGTAACAATGAATCGGTAAGGTTCGTAGATATTACAGGTGATGAGTTTGTTGAAAAGACAACTAGACGACTCATAAGTTTGAGTGATATTGATAAAATTGTTGAGTATGTTAATTCCGATGAAGAGTTGACAAGTGCAGTTTCAGTGAATAAAGAGCTACTTCGGTCTAAAGAATATGGGCTAGATACTTCAGCCTATATACTAGATGTAAAAGAGAAGGCGGCGGCGAGTATCCTAGATGATTCTAAAACCGTTATACTTGATAATATTGTACGTTTTGAGCGTGGATTGCCATTTAAGCCTGAAGAAGGCGATCACATCGTTTTAGAGGTGGGTGCTAATGAGTTAAATGAAATTGGCGACATAACTCAACCTACCAAAGAAGTTAAAGTATCTAAGGTAGAACTCAATAAAAACCAGTCAGGTATTCTGCAGCCAAATGATATTATTCTAATTTTAAAAGGTTCTGCTGGAAAGGTCGGCATTGTACCTGAAGATGCACCAACCAAAGGTGATAGATGCTGGATGGCAAACAGATCTGGAATCGTGCTTAGAGTTAATACTAATCTAATCGATGCCAAGGCTCTCTATGCATATTTAAAATCGGACTTAGGGCAAGTACAACTTAGTAGCTTGGTTAAGGGTGCCAGTATTCCCAACATCTCATTAAAAGAGTTAAAAACACTACCTGTTGTGTTACCAACTTTAGATGAACAGCAAAAAGCTGTTAGCATTGTTGATAAAAGCAGGGAAACACAAAAAGCTATTCAACAGCTTTTGTTAGAGCATGAACAAAGAAGAAGTGAGCTTTGGGGCTTAAAGTCATAAAGCGGTCGTAGCAATCAGTGAGTAGCTTTACCTTAAGCTACTTAATGCTCTCAATCCTATTAGCCTCAACAAGGCATATAAAATTAATTGTGGAAAATTTATGAACCTAGAAGAAATCAAAAAACTAGAAGACCAGCTTTGGGAAGCAGCAGATACCCTGAGAGCCAATACTGATCTTAAACCTAACGAATATGCTACGCCTGTTTTAGGTTTGATATTCTTGAAGTTCTCTGACAACAAGTATGCGGCTTATGAGGAGGTGATCCTAGCTGAGTTTGAAGAGTTACAAGGTACTCGCCGTGCTAAAAATATTGAGGATATTGCTATAAAGCATTGTGGCTTTTATTTACCACCTAAAGCACGCTACAAATACCTATTAGAGCTACCAGAATCAGCAGATTTAGCGACTGAAATTTCAAATGCTATGCAGTCTATAGAAAATTTCAAAAAGGATGATAAATTCGTCGATGTATTACCCAAAGATGAGTATGCTGCGTTTAGTCGTTTAGAAGAAGGCAAGAAAGCTCTAAAAGGTCTTCTGAGAAGCTTTTCTAATATTCCAACTGATGCTAGTGGTGACGTCTTTGGACGTATTTACGAGTATTTCTTAGGGAAGTTTGCGCTCTCAGAAGGTCAAAAAGGAGGCGAGTTCTTTACGCCTACGTCTGTGGTTAAACTGATGGTCGAGGTTATAGAGCCCTATCATGGGACGGTATATGATCCTGCTTGTGGATCAGGTGGTATGTTCGTTCAATCATTACATTTCGTTGAGCATCGTAATGATCAGCTTAAAGCACACGGCGAGCTTGAAGAAAAAGACAGTACGATAGATTTGAGTGTTTATGGTCAAGAGAAAACCCGTGATACGGTCAAGCTCGCTAAGATGAACTTATTCGTCAACGGCCTTAGAGGAGAGATTAAACAGGCCAACAGTTATTCAGAAGATCCTTTTGAAAGCTATGAGAACTTTGACTTTATCATGGCGAATCCACCATTTAATGTTGATGATGTGGCAATTGCTACTGTCGAAAATGATAAACGGTTTAATACTTATGGCTTACCTCGAAAAAAGACCAAAAATAAAAAAACAGATGGTAAAGATGAAACAGTAACGAATGCAAACTATCTTTGGATTAGTTTGTTTGCCACATCTTTAAAAAATCAAACAGAAGCTGAGGCACGAAACAGCGGTCGTGCTGCTTTAGTGATGCCAAACTCTGCCTCTGATGCTCGCAATGCAGAAGAAGATATCCGTAAGCAGATTATCGAAGATAATCTTATCTATGGCATGCTAACACTGCCATCAAATATGTTTTATACCGTGAGCTTACCAGCTACGCTGTGGTTTTTCGATAAAAACAAAACTGACGACAACATACTTTTCATTGATACCCGTAATATTTTCAGACAAATAGATAAGACCCACCGCGATTTTACTGATGAGCAAATCCAAAATATAGCGATGATTGGCAAGTTGCATAAAGGTCGTCGTCGGGAATATGTCCTTTTAATAGATAGCTACTTTAGCCTTGGTATGCAAATACTGAAGGAAACAGTATCTGATATCGAACCTGCTATTGAGCATCTCAAAGCTGTGGTAGCAGATGATAGAGCACTAAAAGCAACTGTTGATATGCTAAATGACAATTGGCATGCCCTGTCACCTTTGCAATGTAAGTATCAAGCTTATCTAGAGACTCATGATATGAGTCAGATTACAAATGAAGATATTGATGCCCTAAATATTGACCAGATAGGTTTTTTACAGGCTTTTAGACCGTTTTTCAAAGCACTCCAAGAGAATAATAAGCAACTAGATAAAGGTATCAGACAAAAGGAAAAAGCCAATAAAGAGCAGGTCGCTCTAATCCGTCAAGAGCTTACTGATGCAAAGGAAGCTGATGATAAAAAGCTGATCAAAGAAAAAGACACTGCTTTGAAAGTATTAACGGTTATAGCTGCTGAAATAAAAGCCATAAAGGAGCTGTTAGCAATCATACGTGATGATAGAAAGCGTGCTGAATACTACTTTAATCATATAGAGTGGCTGCAACAACGCTTTCCTAAAGCACGTTATGAAGACGTAACGGGTCTGTGTAAACTTGCTACGCCTGAAGAGGTCAAGGAACAAGATTATTCGCTAAATACAGGGCGCTATGTTGGTGTGGTGATCGAAGAAGACGGTCGTACTGAAGAAGAGTTCATAGAATACATTCAGGAAATGAGTGATGAGCTTTTAGGCTTAAATGAGAAGGCTAAACACTTGGAAAGTGTCCTTAATACGAATATAAATCAAATATTGGGGATAAAAAGTTATGATAACTAATTTTAAAAAGTTGAAAGAATTTTGTCTGATAGGCGATGGTATCCATACTTCAATAAAGCGTCAGAGTTCTGGGGTTCAGTATTTTACATCTAAAAATTTCAAACCTGACGGGTTAGATTTGTCAAAAGTTGACTATATATCTGAATCAGATTATGAAAAAAACTTTGTAGGTAAATCATCATTACTCAAACCTATGAGCCAAGACATTGTGTTCGGTATCATTGGTAGTATTGGAACTCCATATTTAGTTAGAACAAAGGATAGGTTTGGTATTTCGAGTAGTGTAGCTATTCTAAGATCTAAAGAAAACATACTACCTAAATATTTATATTTATATATGAATTCAAATATTTTTCAATCTGCGGTAGATGTAATGAAGAGTGGTTCTGCACAAGGGTTTTTAAGTCTACAAATGATTGGTAATTTACCTATAACCGTCCCTAGTCTAGATAGACAAAAAAAGATAGCAGGTATATTAGCTACCTATGATGATCTAATAGATATTAATAAAGAACGTATTAATATTTTAGAACGTATGGCGACAGAAATTTATACAGAGTGGTTCGTTCGTTTTCGTTTCCCTAATTGGCAACAAAGTAACTTTAAAAAAGGCATGCCAACTGATTGGAGTGAGGTAAGTCTAAATGGCTTAGGTAAAATAACGACAGGTAAGACACCATCTCTTAAAGTTTCAGCCTATCATGATGGGGAGTACCCATTTTACAAAACACCAGATATGCACGATAAGGTATTTGTATTTGATACGGAAGATTCGTTAACTGAATATGGTTTAAGTTCTCAAAAGTCTCAAATCATCGAAGAAAACTCAATAATGGTTACTTGTATCGGTACAGGAGGTGTTATAGCCATTTCAACGAAAAAAGGTTGTACTAATCAGCAGATTAACTCGATATCTTTATATGATGAAGACTTACTGTATTGGGCTTTGTTCACTATTAAAAGATTAAAGCCACAAATAGAGCTTTTTGGCGCAACTGGTACAACGATGACTAATCTTAGCAAA
>NZ_PJAT01000079.1 GCF_002836715.1 Psychrobacter sp. 4Dc | reverse complement strand
AATGCTTTCTATTTACTCATTAATACTCTAATCAGTTACTCAACCGAACCAATACGCTCTCTGACCATCGGCAACATGTTAAATACCATTTTACCTACTGCCGTTCCATTACCGTCTTGGTAGTATTGCAGCAGCTCTGGAGCATACTTTCGTAAATCAATACTATTGCTAGCGTTTGGCGTCTGCACATTACTTGGTAGGTTAGGAAACGCCAAGTCCTTAGTACTGATAGTGGAATACTGCTGCAACACATCTAATCTCATACCTTTGTCATTATTCGCTTCGCTAGTATTGTCCAACTGACGACGTAAGTGCTCCCATTTGAGTTGACCGCGTTTATCAAACCCGTACAGTTCCTGTACTTCTGTATTGGCAACAGTCTCACCTGTCGTGGCTTCCTCATTCATTTGATCTTTTATCATAGCCAGTATTTTTTGTACAATAGACTTACTGGTAAATGCCTTTGGATTTTGAATCGACTCAAACGCTGTCATCGGTTCGGGTTCTTGTACCAGCTCTGGGTATTTTTTACTGATCCGATCATAGAAAATCTGCATATATTTCTGTTGCGACGCTTGATAATCCCCAAAGCGTTGTACTCGGCGAATGATTTGATCGCTTGGTAGCATAGCCGATAACTGGTGCGCGGGCAGCTTTGGAGACAGTGAAGCAAGTGAGTTAGGGGCAACATAATTAAACTGGCTGACAGGAGCTGCATCATAAGTCGCATCTAATGCCGCAAAGTGGCTTTTGATGACTTCACCACCAAATCCTTTAGGCAATGTACCATCATCAATGGCTATTTTTAACCACTTATTTTGCCATTTTGTACCGAGTTTATTATCTAACAATTCTGAGTTTAGAATCGCAAAATTATCTGCCCATAGGTAAATATCACCGTTTTTAAAATCCATATAAATAGGCTGGTTGATACTGCTGTGATGATTACGTGCTTGATATTGCGCACTAGCGAGCATCGTAGCCTTGCCTGCCATCGGTTGATAGATCCCTTGAGAGTCGATAGAAAGCGGCTTTAGTAGATACTCATCTAATAACTGTGCTTTTTTCACATCTAACGGTCTTTGTTTATCCTCATAATTATCAAATAGCGCTTGATAATCTGGTGCTACTTTTACATCGCTATCGTATTGATGGTCATCCCATGCATGATAGGCATCTACGCACTCAAAATACGACTGCCTTATGCTGTCACGTTTAGTATCGTAATCTACCGCTAAGATATCTTTGTTTTGCTGTTCTGCTTGCAGGATTAGAGCGGCGTACGCTTGGTCATGTGCCTCTTCGCAGTGTTCATCTACGTAGTCTGATGCCGCCATTTTCTCCGTACTAGTATTAGTATCGGCATCGGCATCGGCATCGGCATCTGTAAATTGTTGGTTATTACCAATCTCAAGATTGCTATGGTAGCTAAATGACTGACGACGCTGTTTTTGTAGTGCTGTTTCTAGTGTCTTTTTGGCAATGCTAGGTGCTTGTTTTACAGCCGCCGTGTTGGACTGGCCCAAACTGGTAGACTGGCAACCTGTTAACAACAGCGCCCCTGTCAAAAATGCGCTGGTTATTAGCAGATTGTTTTTAGTCTTACATGGCAGACGTTGTGCAATGGTGTGATGTACTGTTTTCATTTTTTATCCTTAATAGATATGAGCGTAAATGCAATGCGATGATGTCATTTGACTTCTATTTTTCATTCATATCATCTTGAGCATCGTCAACTCGGCTCTCATCGACAGCGTCTGTGCCATTGTCATTATCGTTACCATACTCATCACTGCTATAAGCATCACTGCTATAAGCACCCTCGTTACCGCTATCTTGATAGTCGTAGCGTGCATAGCGGGCCGTTTGTAATCTGTCTTTTTTCTCGCGCTGCGTAGCTATCCATGCATTGCCATCGATAGGAGGCATAGCGTCTGGACCAAAAGACTCATCGAGGAGCGGTGTCAAGGCATTACGGTTGAAGCTGGCTTTATCGTAACGCACTTGGTTTAGCATAGTTGTGGTCGACCCCATCAAATCACCACCGATATTGACACGTTGCTGCTTGGCCAGCAATCGATCTGAGCTGTCTAAGTAATAGTAGTTGATTTGATTAAACGAGATAGGACCGATAGCTTCAATCAGCTGCAATAGCGAACCGACATCCGGGCTTTGATAGCCTTTATTGTATAATTGCACTTTAGCTAGTGCTGTCTTTAGTGCAGCACCATCAGGATATTTATCTGGATTGGCATCTACGTATTCTTGCAGTGATTTCGTCACATATTTGAGCGTCTTGCCAATTACTTCACCGCTTTGCTGGCTACCGAAATAGACTTTTACGGCGCGAGTCGCACCGACTTCTTTGGCAAACGCGTCACCACTGATATCTACTGCGCTAAAATGCTCGGGCGCCAGCTCAGCCATGCTGCTCTGTATTGCTTTGAGCACCGCATCGTAGAGCACCGCTGGTGGCAGCTGTGCCGTGATACTTTCAGGCAAACCAAAGCTCACTGTATGCGAGGTCATCTGTGATGGTAATGGCGTATTCTCAGGGTTAACAAGTGCAACGATCGGCATAATGGCCGATGGATCTACTACGACACTGCTGTTATTAAAATCAAATGCTAACGGTATCTGTATCGATGAGCTAATCGTTGGTGTGGCGTAATCGTAGCTATAGACGCTTTGTAATTTGCGCTGCTTGGGACGGTATTGACTGACACTATTGAATGTTAAATGCTCATACTGATAAGCATTGGATGCAGCTATTTGCTCAGGAGTACGGTGGAACATATCAAGTATATTGCCAATCATGCCTGTAGATGACATTGGTAGGCTGCCACGATTTACTGTCTTTGTCTTAGCTTTCTGTTTAGACATTTGCATGGCTTCATACTTTGTAGCCATTGTCTTTGGACTTAAACCTGACATCCCTGAGAGCATACCTTCAGCACTGCTGCTGTATTCATCATAGTCATTACTATCATAATCTGCTGTATCGTAAGCATACTCGTTATCGCTGTTGGTATCACTGCTCGTCGGCTCATTCTCCCCCGCTTCAGCCAATATAGCAGCAATGGCTCTTCTCTCTGCTTCAGCTCTAGACTTATCATAATCACTAGGATAATCGGACTCTATCGAATCTTTCGCATCATCATAATCATTATAGTCATCATTGTATGGCTCATCATCACTTTCGCTATATACTCCTTCAGGCTGATACGCATAGGTTTCTATGATCGTTCTAAGCAAGCTACTAGATCCTGCGTCGATACTATCTGGGTCAATGAATGGTGCTGAGCGATAGTTGGCTGTGGCGACTGCGACATGCTCGGTCGCCAAGTGCTGACGAATGGCTGCAAGCAAGTGTGATTTGGCTTGGTTTTCGGTGCTTGGATACTTCTCTTGATCAAACAGCTGCTCATAACGCGCGGCCTGAGCGTTTTGACTGACAGTGAAAGCTTGACCTTGACGTTGGCTCTGCGCGGTATCTGCGACACTAAAGTCCATCATGGTACTAGAGACGCTGCTATTCGACGACAGATTGGAAGATGAGCTGGCTGGAGTTGATTGGCAACCTGCGAGTACAAGTGAAGCACTACCAACCATCAAGGCGATAGAAGTCAATTTACCGGCTGGATATAGATGACCGTTATTATTTTTACCATTATAGTTTTTATGATCAGTGTTAGATAAATAAGCAGGCGCAGTCTCAGAGTAGCGCTGTCGATTGCGGTTATTAATATGGTGTGATGACATAGTAATCTCTTTGTATGAATAGACAGTCGATAATGAGTGCATAGTGGTACCGTTATTTATATCACAAGACGTTACAACTTAGTAATATTAGCGAATATTTTTAAAGAACTCCTTCATTAATAAATAATTTTCTCTGTATAACTGCTGTCTTATCAGTAGCTTCATTTACTTGAAAATTAGCTTCATTTATTTGAAATACAGCTGATACAGCTAAACGCTATAAAAGCGTACACCACAAAAGATAATAAACAACTTTCTACTATCTCATATTTTCGTTACTATTTAGGCTTATCTATTTCCTAGCTCTATTCTTTCCACTCGCGTAAAAAGGACTTTGCGATGTCACAGTTATTATCTCGCCACCATCGAACCGCTCAGCAGCGTAAACCGAAAACTAATACCTTACTCAAATCTAGCGCCGTGCTCATTACCAGTACGCTACTGCTATCTATATCCGCACAGGCTGTAGAGTCAACGACCTCAGTAAGTAATGCGACAGTCAACAATACATCAATCAATACCAGTGCCATAAACTTGGCTATCATGGCTGATAGTCCAACGGTACTCTCTGAAACCAAGCGCATCACGCGAGCGAAGGCCAATACCCTTAACACCACATCGAACAATGCTAACAATACTAATAGTGACCAAGCCATCTATTCTGAAGACGCCATTCATCATCCAGTTTGGGCAAAAAACGGCATGGTCGCTACCCAAGAAGCGCTTGCCTCTGATATCGGTTTACAGATTTTAAAGGACGGCGGTAATGCGGTAGATGCTGGCGTTGCAGTAGGTTTCGCCCTAGCAGTAACCTTGCCGCGCGCAGGTAATATCGGTGGTGGTGGTTTTATGATGATTTATGATGCCAAACAAGGCAAAACGGTGGCGCTTGATTACCGTGAAAAAGCACCGAGTAGTGCCTCACGCGATATGTACCTTGATAAAAAAGGCAATGCTGTCAGCGACTTATCTCGCTATCATGGCTTGGCCGTTGGCGTGCCAGGGACAGTAGCAGGACTACTAAAAGCACTAGAAGAGCATGGTACGATGAGCCGCGAGCAAGTTATGGCACCAGCGATAGCACTGGCTGAAGACGGCATAGAAGTCACCGCTGGCTTGTCCGAGTCACTCACGGCGCTGAGCGATCGCCTGCAAAAATGGCCAAGTACCAAAAAAGTGTTTTTCAAGCCTGATGGCAGCGCTTATCAGCCAGGCGAACGTTTAAAGCAGCCTGAGCTTGCGCGTTCGCTAAAGCGGATTGCGGTACAGGGTACCGATGGGTTTTATAAGGGTGAGACCGCTCAAAAACTGGTCAAAGCAGTCAACGAAGCAGGCGGTAGCATGAGCCTGCAAGATTTGGCCAATTATCAAGCCATCGCTCGCGAACCTGTCAAAGGCGACTACCGTGGCTATGAGATTGTTTCTATGCCGCCGCCCTCCTCTGGTGGTATTCACATCGTGCAGATTTTGAATATATTAGAAGGCTATCCGCTCAAAGACTACGGACAAAACAGCGCACAGACTATTCATCTAATGGCTGAAGCGATGCAGTTGGCGTATGCAGATCGAGCTGAGTATCTGGGAGATGCCGACTTTATCGATGTACCTGCCAGCGGCTTAACCTCACAAGCCTATGCAGACAAACTGCGTACGTTGATTGACCCCAATAAAGCCACGCCAGCATCTACCATCAAAGCCAACAATCCGCTACCTTATGAAAGCGATCAAACCACGCATTTCTCTATCGTTGATAAAGATGGCAATGCGATAGCCAATACTTATACGTTGAATTTCTCTTATGGTACTGGTCTCGTTGCGGACGGTACGGGCATTCTGCTCAATAATGAAATGGATGATTTCTCTGCCAAACCGGGCGTACCAAATGGCTACGGCTTACTTGGTGGCGATGCCAATGCAGTGGAAGCCAATAAGCGTCCACTATCCTCTATGAGTCCGACGCTCGTATTCAAAGACAGCAAACCTTACATCGTTACTGGTAGTCCAGGCGGTAGCCGTATCATCACGACTGTCACTCAGATTATCTCTAACGTCATCGACCATGATATGAATATCGCTGAGGCAACGCATGCGCCGCGTATCCACGATCAATGGCTACCTGATGAGATTCGAGTGGAAAAAGCACTGAATATCGACACAGTGAAAAAGCTCGAATCAATGGGTCATACGGTCAGTCCAAAATCCGCGATGGGATCTACGCAATCGATCATGCTCACACCAAACGGTGTTTATGGATCGTCTGATCCACGTATTGTCGATGCGGCAGTGGTTGGTTACTAAAAAACTGACTTTAATTATCAATTACATAGCCCTCTATACCTCGTTGTATTGGGGGCTTTTTGCTGTTGTCTATAACCGAGTTTTTACATCTTAATGACTTAACTTACGCAGATTAAACCCTTTGAACCTGTGGCTGTCTGCGGCAAATAATGCTATTATTGACGACCCCATTTAAAACGTATCAATATAGCTATCGAGGTCTTGTTGGCCACTAGATATCAGCATAATTGATTGATAATAATCAATTATTTTATCGGTAGCTTATTTCTTTGATCGTACCAGTAAGAGTCTTCTATGGCATTTGTACACCTTGGCATTCACAGCGAATATTCCATCACCGATTCTATCGTGCGTATTAAACCGCTGGTAAAAGCTGCTGCGGCTGACAATCAGCGCGCGTTGGCATTGACCGATTTGTCCAATTTATATGCCACGGTGAAGTTTTATCGTGCCTGTTTAGGTGTGGGTATCAAGCCTATCATTGGCAGTGAAGTCATCATGGATAATGAAGACACACGCCTTACCTTACTTGCGATGAATAACGAAGGGTATCAAAACATTACCCGTATCGTATCGCTCGGGTTTACCGAAGGTCGCGCTGATCCTGTCAATCATGGCACGCCAGTTATCAAGCGTAGTCATATCTTAGAGCATGCAGCAGGTGTGATTGTACTGCTCACCGAAAAGTCTGACGTGGGTCAAGCATTGGTCGGCTCAATGCCAGAAAAGGCCGATGAACTACTCACTGAATGGCAGGCACAGTTTGACGATCGTTTGTACTTTGCGATCAAGCGTACCAATCGTTCAGGCGAAGATGCTTTTATTAGGGCAGCCATCCATTCAGGTGCCAAACACAACATCCCTATCATTGCGCATAATGACGTGCGTTTTTTAGAGCAGGATGATTTTGATGCTCATGAAGCTCGCGTTTGTATTGCAGGCTCTTATGTCCTTGCTGACCCAAACCGTCCGCAGACTTACTCGGATGAGCAGTATCTAAAAACCCAAGCTCAGATGGAGCAATTATTTGCTGATATTCCGCAGGTCATTGATAACACTTTACGCCTCGCTACACGCTGCAATGTCACCTTAACGCTTGGTATTAACGTCCTACCTGATTTTCCTGTGCCTGAAGGAGAGACGATTGAATCGTTCTTCCGTGCCGAGTCACAACGCGGGCTTGAGCAGCGCTTAGATAAGCTGTTTCCTATCGAAGCACGTACGGATAATTGGAGCGATTTCCGTCAGAGATACGATGAGCGCCTTGCATATGAGTTAGATATTATTCTATCCATGGGCTTCCCCGGTTATTTCCTAATCGTCATGGACTTTATCCGCTGGGCAAAAGCCAATGGCGTGCCAGTAGGCCCTGGACGTGGTTCTGGTGCAGGTTCATTGGTCGCATACGCATTAAACATTACCGATCTTGACCCGATTCATTACGATCTACTATTCGAGCGCTTCTTGAACCCTGAGCGGGTATCGATGCCCGATTTCGATATCGACTTTTGTATCGAAGGTCGTGACCGCGTCATTGATTATGTCGCGCAAACCTATGGTCGTGATGCCGTCTCACAGATTATTACCTTTGGTACGATGGCCGCAAAAGCGGTTGTGCGAGATGTGGCACGCGTACAAAGCAAATCATACTTCTTGGCCAATAAAATATCCAAGCTGATTCCAAAAACGCCTGGCATCACACTGAGCCAAGCACTTGAGCAAGAGCCACAGCTCAAAGACTTGATCTCTAATCCTGATAATATGGATTACGAAGATGCCATCGAGATTTGGGAGATGGCGATTAAGCTTGAAGGCGTCTGCCGAAACGTCGGTAAACATGCCGGCGGTGTATTGATTGCTCCGCACAAAATCACTGACTTTAGCGCCATTTACTGTGATGATGAAGGTCACCGCGTCAGCCAGTTTGATAAAGACGATGTAGAAGCTGTTGGTTTGGTAAAGTTTGACTTTTTGGGTCTACGCAACTTAACCGTCATTAATGCGGCAGTTGAAAACATCAATTTGCGCCGTGCAAAAGAAAACGTACCTGCCTTAGTTTTAGAAGATTTGCCGTTAGATGACAGCAAAGCCTATAAGCTGCTGCAAGATGCCAAAACCACGGCGGTCTTTCAGCTAGAAAGTATGGGCATGAAGAAATATCTTGCTAAACTGCAACCGACCAATATCGAAGATGTTATCGCCATGTGTGCGCTGTATCGTCCCGGCCCACTCGATGCAGGCATGGTAGAGATGTATATCGACCGTAAGCATGGTCGCGAGGAAGTCATTTATGACCATCCCAATCTTGAGCCGATTTTAGAAAACACTAATGGCGTTATTGTCTATCAAGAACAGGTGATGCAAATCTCGCAGGTGATGGCAGGCTATAGTTTGGGCGGTGCTGATATGCTACGCCGTGCGATGGGTAAAAAGAAACCTGAAGAGATGGCCAAGCAGCGCGATATTTTTGTCACTGGTGCCACCTCACAAGGCATCGATGAAGTCACGTCAGGCGGTGTGTTTGACTTGATGGAAAAGTTCGCAGGTTACGGTTTTAACCGCTCGCATTCTGCGGCTTATGGCGTATTGGCTTATCAAACGGCCTACCTAAAGCAATACTACCCTGCCGAATTTATGGCAGCGGTCTTAACTTCAGATATGAACAACACCGACAATGTCGTGTTCTTTATCAATGACTGCCGTGAAAACTTTGGGTTAACCGTAGTCAATCCTTCGGTCAATCGTAGTGAGTGGCATTTCGTTGCCGATACTCCGACCAATATCATCTATGGTCTTGGCGCAATCAAAGGCGTGGGTGAAGGCGCGGTAGAGTCTATCGTAGATGCACGCCGCCGCGAAGGTCCTTTTAAGGACTTGTATGACTTCTGCCGCCGTGTGGACATCAAAAAAGTCAATAAACGCACACTTGAAGCATTGGTTAGTGCTGGTTGTTTTGATGACTTTGCCGCCACGCTACGACCTGACTTGCCAGCCGATGAAGCTTACGAGATTCGCGGTGCCTTGATGAGTCAATTGCCAAGCGCGGTACAAGCCGCTGAGCAAGACCGTCAAAACCGCGAAATCGGTATGATGGATTTGTTTGGTGAAATGGATGGTGTGGTTGCAGCCCCGCCGTTAGTCATGACCCCAGAACTCATCTGGGGTGACAAACACCGTCTAAAAGCTGAAAAAAACACCTTGGGACTGTACTTAACGGGACATCCAATCAATGAGTATTTGGATGAGTTGAAACGCTACACCTCTGGTGCACGTCTCGATAAGTTAACCGATACTGGCTATAACGGCAGCTGCTATTTCTCGGGGCTTATCATAGATATTGCCAACTTTGGTAATCGTAACGTGATTACTTTAGATGATGGTACATCGAGACTTGAGGTCAGCTGCTATGCTGAGCGTTTTAATCGTGTCAAAGAACAGTTGAAAATCGATGAAGTCGTCATTATCAAAGGCAGCATCCGTGAGCGTGATGGACGTTTGTTTGCACGTCTTGATAGTGCCATGAGCATGGTAGATGCCAGACTACGTTGGCTCAAAAAAATCAGTATCAAAGTTCATGGTAGTGATATTAATCTGCTCACACGTCTACAACCACTACTCAAATCAGCCCAAGCTGACATTATTCCTGAGCCGCGTCTGGCATATAACCAAGAGCAAGACGAGCAAAGTAGCAGCGGTAGTAACGTCTACGACCCTGCAATGGGTGGTAGCTTGTATGATGAGAACGGTAATGACTTATTGGCATTAGAGAGCGACATGAATCATGACGCGGCCAATCAAAACGGTATGTCAGCCAGTTATGCCAATAATGCCCTGAGTAATACTGACGCTTCTATCAATGATAACTGTCTGCCACTTGGACTAAGCATTTATGAGGTCTATGGCATCGCAAATGTTGGACTGTCTGAACACTGGCGCGTTTACCCAAATGACGATAACTTGCAGACATTAAAGACTTTGGTCAGTGAAGAGAACTTACATTTTCATTACAGCTAAGACGTACATTACTTTTAAAAAATTCATTATAGTAATATCAGGGTCTGTTGAATATTCAAATGTGGTGCTGGCAGTCACTATTTTTTAGGCAATATGCAGTGAAATTTTTGCCACCTAGTCATTCTAGGTTAAATAATTTCGCCATGTATTGGCAAAAAATAGTACTGCCCTGAAAGGCTGATGCTAAAATCACCCCAAACGTTGTTGAAAACCTAGCTAAGGTCTCAACATTATCATCAGTTTTCGCCTAGTCTGGTGCAATTTTAGTAATCAGCAGCCCTAATATTTGAATGCTCAACAGACCCTACTGCTTTAACTTTTATAAATTGGACAACCACCATGGATGACACTACAAATAATAATATGCTCGGACAAACTGATGAAGAAATCATCAATCATGAACAGTTCGAGGACATGCGTGACCTGCTCGAAGAAGACTTTGTTGATTTGATACAAGTATATTTTTCTGATAGTAAGCAAAGAGTTGCAGCGCTGCGAATTGCTCATCAAAAAGACGATAATGCCAATGGCTTTGAAACCGCTCATGCTTTAAAAGGTGCTAGCGCCAACTTAGGTACGACTCAATTAGTCCGTCTTAGCAGCCAGTTACAAGAATACTGCCGTGAGCGCCGGATTAATGAGCAAGCCGTCCTGATCGAAGAGATTGCCATTGCATTACACCGTGCTGAACAAGAAATCAATCAGAGACTGGGACAATAATGAGTAACGACGCTTCATTAGCCGTATCATCACATACAGTAAGCGACTACCTTGATTGCTTACAAGTAGTCATGGTTAATACAACTTTGCCTGCTAATATTGGTTCGGCTGCCCGTGCGATGCATACCATGGGCTTATCTCGTTTAACGGTGGTCGACCCCAAATTACCGATTGACGAAACCAGTGTGTCTCATGCAGCAGGTGGCAGTGAATTATTATCGTCAGCTTTAATTGCACCTACTTTAGAGTCTGCTATCTCTGGCTGTCAGTTGGTGTTTGCCGCTAGCAGTCGTAGTCGTCACTTACCTCGCCCTGTGGTGACACCTACGCAAGCCGCTAAGATTATGTTTGACTTTATCGATGCACAGGCAGCTTTAGGTGCAGACGATAGTAGTGTTGATACCTCATCTGCTGCTACTTCTAGCAAACCAAATATTGCTATTCTATTTGGACGTGAAGACCGTGGATTGACCAATGAAGAATTGGCTTATGCCGATTATCATATTCAGATCGATGCCAATCCTGCTTACCCTGTGCTAAATGTTGCATCAGCCGTGCAAGTGATCGCCAGCTTTATTTTTGCTTATGCTCAAACGCATGCTCAGACAGCTGATAGTTTAGATTCGGATACAAGCACAGACGCCCAATCGACAATCAATGTGAATTTGCGTCAGCAATGGGATGAGCCTGCTATTAATCATCAGCAGCTGCAACAGCTCACTCAGCGCACCACTGACCTTATGGTGCAGCGAGGACTAGCAAATAGCGAACATCTGAAGTCATTGCCATCACGCTTGTCTAGACTTGGGTCACGCCTACAGCTTGATCAAAAAGAATATCAGCTATTAAGCGCTTTGATTGCCAAACTATCGAAAGAATAAAACAAGCCGTAGTTTATGGGCTTGCTTTTATTGGACAGCTTTTTACTATATTTTGCCGTATAAAGCTGTTATAACTTGCAGAAGCTTAGCGAAAATATATATTCCTGATTATCCGAACTTTATGACCACAGATTAGAGGCATCGCTGCTTTCGCAACGACACTCTACCGACGAATAGATAGGACGCTTTATGTCATTGCCATCCAAATTATTCAAATCACTTGTTACTATCAAGAATGATTTGAAAGAAGATATTGATGCAGTATTCACCCGAGATCCTGCGGCGCGTAATAGTCTGGAAGTGATCCTAACTTATCCGGGCATACATGCGCTTGTTTTGCATCGCGGTGCACACTGCCTTTGGAACAATGAACAAAAACTAGCGGCACGCGTGATCTCCTACGGCTCGCGCATCATGACAGGTATCGAGATTCACCCTGCTGCTAAGATTGGTAGACGCTTTTTTATCGATCATGGTGTCGGCGTCGTCATCGGTGAGACTGCTGAGATTGGTAACGATGTGACGCTATACCATGGTGTTACTTTGGGCGGTGTGTCTTGGAATAATGGCAAGCGTCACCCAACGCTAGAAGACGGTGTAACAGTCGGTGCTGGTGCAAAAGTTTTGGGGCCGTTTACTGTCGGTAAAAACGCTAAAATCGGCTCAAATGCAGTGGTAGTCAAACCAGTACCAGCAGGTGCTACGATGGTCGGCAGTGCCGCGCGTATGATCTCAGATCATCACGATGAAAAAGGCAACCCAATCGCGACAAAAGTACAAGACGCCAAGCAACAAGAAAAAGTCGCACAAGCTGGTGAGAGCAACGATCAAACTAAAGACACTACCCCTACTGCCAAACGCACCAATACCTTCCGTGCTTATGGTATCGACCCTTATTCACAAGACCCTGTCGCAGAAGCATTTGCTAAAATGCTTGAGCACATTCAACAATCAGAAAATCGTCTCGATCAACTGCAGTCAGCGATGTGTGATATTGATCCCAATTTTTGCAAAAAAGAATATGATAAGCTATGTT
This sequence comes from Psychrobacter sp. 4Dc, assembly GCF_002836715.1. Taxonomy (GTDB): domain Bacteria; phylum Pseudomonadota; class Gammaproteobacteria; order Pseudomonadales; family Moraxellaceae; genus Psychrobacter. Next base: position 203 of record NZ_PJAT01000079.1, on the reverse strand, counting down.
TAGAAGATTTAGATGTGATTGGTCGTGCTGATGTAGAAGATATTAATGATGAGGAAAGCAGGTAAAACAGTTGTTAAAAATAGGCAGAACTATTGCCGTATAAACTGATAACAAATGCTTATATAGGTAGTGAAGAACGAATAAAATCAAAGCGGGATTGGATAAAATTTACCATGTCTGCATACATGGTAGATTCTATGAGA
>NZ_PJAT01000078.1 GCF_002836715.1 Psychrobacter sp. 4Dc | reverse complement strand
TGAATTTATAAAATACTCAATATCAAATCGAGAGAATACTAGCTTACAAGTGTCATTTATTTTTAACTTTGGAGTATCAACCTGTTTTGAGCGGTAAAGTTGATAGCCATAAAATTCATGTTCATTATTCTTTATGGGATAATCAATAAATTTCTTTATATGAGCCACTGGTTTGTCAAAACCAAGTTCTACTTGTATACCATCTACAGTATTTATAATGGATAAGGGCGATAATCTAAAAATAGCGTGGGTTTTATACTCTATTTGTGATGGTTTAGTACTATAACCATGCTCAAACGTCCTAACTAGATTTTTTATGGAGTTTAGAGTAGGATTATAATTATATAAATTGGAGCTCTCGCTTACATTTCCATTAAGGTTAGTTGGTTCTAGAGTATATAGAAGAGTTTCGATAATCTGATACGAAGCGTATGATATATAGGACTCAACGTCACCTACTAATCCTCTATATTCTAAATATGGAGTAAGGTGGTTCTTTGAGATTAATTTGAAGATAACCTCACTCAATTCCTTTTTATTTTCTATATCAATATTTAAGTTTCTAGACAATAATGTTGTCAATTCATCTAAGTCATAGAACTCTTTAATCTCATTGCTCATAATTAGTCTCTACTTCAGCTACGTCTTAGTATTATTGTTACATGCACTATCAACAAAACTCGCCCATTCATTCATCATATCTCTACGGTATTCTAAATGCTGAGCGCCATTGTACGCTTTACTAATTTTATTCTCTTGTTCATGTGCTAGCTGTAATTCAATAGCTTCATGCATAAACCCTTGCTCGTGTAAGGTAGTGCTTGCCAGCCCACGAAAACCATGCCCTGTCATTTTATACTTATAGCCCATTTGATATAGAGCGTTAATAAAAGCATTTTGACTGTACGGCTTACGGGTAGAGGGGTTATAGAACACATACTGCTCTGAAAAATTTAGTTCTTTGATTCGCTCTAATATCCTCATAACCTGTGGTGCAAGAGGCACAACGTGAGGTCTATCCATTTTCATTTTGTTTGCAGGTATGCGCCAAGTTTTATCATTCCAGTCGATCTCTGACCATTCCATGAACCTGAGCTCATTAGTGCGCACGAAGGTATAGCATAGAAACCATAGACCCAATTTAACAGTGATGTGACCTGTGTAATTATCAATGTCGCTTAAAAGCTGAGGCAACTCTTTTGAAGTAATGCGACTGTGATTTTTAGTCTTATGCGGTTTAATGGCCGCTGATAAATCTGCTGCAGGATTTGACGTTGCCATACCAGTACGAATAGCGTGCTTAAATACTTGTCCTACTTCTGCCATTATTCGCCGTGCCATCTCATTAGCCCCGCGTTGCTCGACATTTTTACCAATCGTTAAAATATCAGGTGATGTAATATCGTCGATAAGCTTATGGCCGATAACTGGTTTAACGTCGCGTATGTAGGCTGAATAGTTACGACTAAACGTACTAGATGCCAAAAAGGTCTTGCGGTCTGCATACCAAGCCTGGGCAATAGTATCAAAAAGCCTCGAACCGTCTTGCTCAGCGCGTTGTTCCTTTTTCTTATCTTTTGGGTTAATACCTTCGTTAATAAGCTGCTTTATTTCTAAATTACGCTGGCGTGCCTGCTGCAGTGTGATTACAGGATATTTACCTAAGGTGAGTGACTGCTGTCTACCTTGCCAGCGATAAGCGCTGACCCAGACTTTGTTTCCTGTATGTCTTACCCATAGCTGAAGGCCATCACCATCACTATGCTTGTCAGGGCGGCTAGGGGTGCATTTTTCACTTGGGGTTAGTTTGTTGATAATCGTATGAGTTAATGGCATGTTGGTATATCTCCGTGTTGGTATAATCTATACCAACAAATATACCAGTATTCTATATAGTTCGCCATATACCAAGGCATTCGGAAATTACGTAAAATCCCATAAAAAAAGGCTTGCCACATCGCTGCGAACAAGCCTGATTCAATATGTGGTGGGCCCAGTAGGACTTGAACCTACGACCAAAGGATTATGAGTCCTTGTTTTTACAACAACAATACACAACAGATAGCGATAAGTAGCTGTAATTTACGGCTGTAAGTCAATTGATATAGGGGTTTAGAGTGTGATTTAAACATACCTGTCAATAAGTAGATATATCTATCAATAAATTCAGAGTATCAAAATAGTATCAAAAGTAATGGTATTGATACTCTTTAAAAGTTTAAGTGCTTATCCCTTATCCCTTACTGTTTATTAATAATTAACAGTAAGGGATAAGTATTTAGTTCAAAGTATTAAGAAAGCCAGCTGCTAGCTAGCTTTCTTTTTTATGTGGTTTATATTAAAGCTATTATATAAATTGAACTGCCTCGAATTTATCGGAGGTTGATTTACTTGAGTCAGGCAGCAATACCTGACAGGATTAAACTATCATAATACCGCTTTTCAAACTCAAAAGGTGACACATAACCAATCGTGCTATACGGCCGTGGTTTGTTAAACCAATCTACCCATTCAAGCGTGGCTAATTCAACATCATTAACACCAGACCAGTGCTGCTTCAAATATTTAATCACCTAAGATTTATAAAGCCCGTTGACCGTTTCAGTCACCGCATTACCGTATGAGTCACCAGTCGTGCCCACAGAGGCAATAACACCAGAGTCAGTAATACTAGAAGTGTAGCGAATAGATAAGTACTGAACGCATCCACCGCTATGATGAATTACATCTTTGGGGTTGTTTCTATCCGTTATCACTTGATTTAACGCTGCCATCATCATATCGGTATTCATACGATTAGATGCTGTCCAGCCGACAATATGACGGGCAAACACATCATAATAAAAGCGGTATAAACCCAGCCGCTCACTGTCTTAATGTAATTAAAATCTGCAACCCATAGCTGATTAGCACGATGAGCTGTAAAGTTAAGATTAATTAAGTTATCAGCCCTTTTTTGGTCATTACGGCTGTTGGTAGTAAGCTTACTTTTACTACGCCAAACGCCTTGAAGTCCATGCTGCTTCATTAATCGCTCTACAGTACATCGAGCAATCTTTATACCATCCGCTTTCATCTGCTGCCAAACTTTACGCACACCATAACGGCATTTGCTATCCTGCCAGATACGTTTAATTTCACTCAGAAGCCCTGATTTAAATCCCATTGAAAAGAAATGAGCACAAGCACAGTTTCTACGCCAAGGATGGATGGAAAATAATCTAACTAAACTTTTTCATGATATAGGCTGTATCGATTTCATAGAGACTTGACTTTAGAATGATTGACTAATGTTCGTCTTTTATCTTGAATTGATGTAAGTATTTATATATACCTTATAGGTATATATAAATACTTACATGGTTTTTGACTTGGTCTCCATAAAGCAATAACTTAGTAGCTACTTACAGGGAGATTATCCAAGGAGACGTAAGAATGGATTCACAGACATTAAACATCAATAAAATTATTGATGAAGCTAAGTTTTCCCCCTTTCACTGGAAGGTTCTGTTCTGGTGTTTATTGATTATCATTTTTGATGGCTATGATCTCATTATTTATGGTGTCGCTCTACCATTACTCATGGAAGAGTGGGCGCTAACCACTGTACAAGCCGGCCTTCTTGCTAGCTCTGCTTTGTTTGGTATGATGTTTGGCGCCATGATTTTTGGTACTCTATCTGACAAAATTGGACGCAAAAAGACGATTTTAATTTGCGTCGGTTTATTTAGTAGTTTCACATTTTTTGGTGCATTTGCTGAAAATCCTATCCAATTCGCTATATTACGCTTCATTGCCGGCCTTGGTATTGGTGGCGTTATGCCAATCTGTGTTGCATTAACTTCTGAGTATGCTCCAAAACGCATACGCAGTACGCTTGTTGCAGTTATGTTTAGTGGTTATGCAATAGGTGGGATGGCCTCAGCACTATTAGGATCGTTTCTAGTCGTAGATTATGGTTGGGAAGTGATGTTTTATATTGCAGGGATACCCACTCTGCTATTACCTATTATCTGGAAAATGTTACCTGAATCCTTGATGTACTTAGTTAAAGAAGGGCGAGAAAAAGACGCTAAAAATATCGTTCAAAAACTTGTACCACAAGAAAGTATTACTGCGTCTACTGTTCTTTTGTTAGATGAGCCTACCAAGAGTGACGATGCTCCTATTAAAGCCTTATTTTTAAAAAATCGTGGCTTTACTACTATTATGTTTTGGGTAGCATTTTTTATGTGCTTACTCATGGTCTATGCATTAGCAAGCTGGTTACCGAAGCTTATGACTCAAGCAGGGTACTCACTTGGTGCTAGTATGTTGTTTTTATTCGCACTAAATATCGGTGGTATGATCGGTGCAATTGGTGGCGGTGTGCTGGCTGACAAATTCCATCTCAAACCAGTATTGACTGTGATGTTTGCTGCAGGAGCAATATCATTAATACTACTTGGCTACAACAGCCCCCAAATAGTGCTGTACACGCTTATCGGTGTAGCAGGCGCAACGACTATTGGCTCACAAATCCTACTCTACACTTTTGTTGCTCAATATTATCCTACTATCGTCCGTACTACTGCAATGGGTTGGGCATCTGGTATTGGCCGTATCGGTGCTATTGTAGGACCTATTCTAACGGGTGCTCTGCTCACACTTGAATTAAACCATCAGACTAACTTTCTATTTATTGCCATACCAGGTGTTATCGCAGCCATTGCTATTTTCCTGGTAAACCTCAACGCTGCGGTAGATAGCAAACAAGCTGAAACTAAACCTATTACTTTAGATGTCCCTGCATCAGCTTAAAGATTACTTAAAAGTCTTCTAGCATAGAACCGTGTTTCATTCAAAAATATAATTGAGTACTCAATTAGTTTTGGACACAAATATCGAAATAGGCTCAATAGTAATGTAATCAAAATATCAATGAAGGACCTAAATAACTTTTAAGGAATAATTATGTCAATATTAAAGAAGGACGTGTGGAATCGAAAGCTTTTTAATGGTACGTGGAAACCAACTGAATCTAGCTATCCTGTTATTGAAGTGGCAACAGGTCAGCCACTGGGTGAAATTGGCTATGCATCTACTAAGAACGTTGTGATTGCAGCTCAAGAAGCGAAAGCTGCACAGAAAAAATGGTGGGCTTTGAGTTATCAAGAGCGCCAAGCTGTATTTGAAAAAGCGGCTTTACTGTTAACTGAAAACCAAGCAGAAGTGATTGAGTGGTTAGTAAAAGAAAGCGGTTCTTTACCACTCAAAGCAGGTTTTGAAGTTAGCATTACGCTTCAAGTACTTAAGAGCTGTATTGGGTTACCGGCGGCCGATCAAGGAAACTTATTACCTACTCAGACGAATAAGTTGAGTATTGCTAGGCGTATACCTTTGGGTGTAGTGGGTGTTATTTCACCATTTAACTTTCCTTTGTATTTAGCACTACGTGCCGTCGCACCCGCATTAGCGCTTGGTAATGCTGTCGTCCTTAAACCTGATGAAAGAACAGCTGTATGCAGTGGCTATGTCATTGCACGTCTCTTTGAGTTGGCTGGTTTGCCTGAAGGTCTTTTACATGTACTACCAGGTGGATCAGAAGTTGGTGAGGCGCTAACTTTAGATAAAAATATTTCTAGCATTCAGTTCACAGGATCAACAGATGTTGGTCGTATCGTTGGAGCAAATGCAGCTAAAACATTAAAAAAAGTTTCATTGGAGCTCGGTGGTAAAAACTCACTAATAATCTTAGATGATGCTGACATCGAGTTAGCGGCAGAAAATATTGCATGGGGTGCATTTTTACATTCGGGACAAATTTGTATGACCTCAGGAAAAATACTGATTCATGAAAGTATTTATGACAAAGTCAAACAAAGAGTTATCGAAAAAGTCGAAAAATTCGTAGTTGGTAACCCTTGTGAAAGTAACGTGACGATTGGTCCTCTTATCGATACTAAGCAAGCTCAAAGAGTAGAAAGTTTAGTTGATAATGCGATTAAGCACGGTGCTAAGCTTGAGATTGGTGGCCAAGCCAATGGAGTGTTCTTTGAGCCGACTGTGCTCTCAGACATCACTGTTGATAACCCTATTTTTAGTCAAGAAATTTTTGGTCCAGTTGCTGTTCTAATTCCTTTTAGCAGTGATGATCAGGCTGTTGAGTTAGCTAACAACGGAAACTATGGATTATCTGCAGGCATTATTACCTCAAACGTTGGCCGAGGGATGCATATTGGACAACAATTAGATGTTGGTTTACTGCACATCAATGATCAAACCGTCAATGATGACACCGTGAATCCATTTGGTGGATTCGGGACTTCAGGAAATGGAACACGCATTGGTGGTCCTGCAAATGCAGATGAATTTACGCAATGGCAATGGATGACGGTTCAAGCACAAGCACCGCATTATCCTTTTTAATCAAACTTAATTACTAATTATAGGAAATAACATTATGAATGATATGAAAGATATCACAGCAGCGATAACTGCCTGTAAAGGTGCTGATTTCGAGTTACAACCATTAAAAATACGCTTACCTCAGGGTGATGAGGTATTGGTAAAAGTGGTTGCAACGGGAATGTGTCATACCGATTTAATTGTACGTGATCAATATTATCCAGTACCACTTCCAGCCGTACTCGGGCATGAAGGGTCAGGAATTATTGAGGCAGTAGGGCCAAATGTCACTGACTTACAAGTTGGAGATCATGTGGTTCTTACCTATGGTTATTGTGGGAAATGTGCACAATGTAATACTGGAAACCCTGCTTATTGTTCAGAGTTTTTTGGAAGAAATTTCAGTGGGGCAGATTTAGAAGGCAACAATGCAATTTGCACACATGACGGCCAATCTGTTCATGATCACTTTTTTGCTCAATCCTCTTTTGCAACTTATTCTCTAAGTCGTGAGAATAATACAGTTAAAGTCAGTAAAGATGTTGCGCTCGAATTATTAGGACCTTTGGGTTGTGGCATCCAAACAGGAGCTGGCGCGTGCATAAATGCTTTGAAAGTAACACCAGCGAGTAGCTTTGTAACATGGGGTGCCGGTGCAGTTGGTTTGAGTGCTCTACTTGCGGCAAAATTATGTGGAGCATCCATTATTATTGCAGTTGATATTGTTGAGTCCCGTTTAGAGCTTGCTAAACAATTGGGAGCGACCCATATCATTAACAGCAAAACACAAGACCCTGTAGCTACAATCAAAGAGATTACAGGCGGTGGTGCTAATTTTGCTTTGGAATCGACAGGACGCCCTGAAATTTTAAAAATGGGTGTGGATGCACTTGGTATCTTAGGTAAAATAGCCGTGGTTGGCGCACCTCAGTTAGGAACAAATGCCGAATTTGATGTCAACGACTTGCTACTAGGAGGCAAAACCATTATCGGGGTTGTCGAAGGAAGTAGCTCGCCGAAGAAGTTTATTCCTGAATTAGTCACACTATATCAGCAAGGTAAGTTTCCTTTTGATAAGTTAGTTAAGTTCTACGATTTTAAAGACATTAACCAAGCAGCGATAGACAGTCATAAAGGTATCACGTTAAAACCCATTATTAAAATCTCTGAAGGTGTATCAGAAAGCATACTAACAGATTAGAGGGGAAGGGGCAGTTAAATCAAAATACTGAAGAAAAACTGATATCAGCTGCCCTGACTATTACAGCTCTAGTTCAAAGAAAAGTATCACATAAGTCTTGGAAAGCAAAACTCCTAATATCTTTTTGAACGCTACTAGGGCGTGTTATCAAGGGTTGATCTTAGTTTACTAAATATAGAATTAGTATAGTGCCGACAGCAGCAATAACGTCAATATTTCTCTTCCTATTGATATAACGAATTCTCAGTTATTGAAGACCTATATCAATATTGTGAATCTCAAATCTGACTTATTCTTGTCAGCTATATAAAATATTAAAAACAATTTTAGTATACCTAAGAAGTATGAAAGATCAATAAATTAGGTCTTAGACAAGTCCGTTCATAATATATATTTAAAAAAAAGCATATATTATTTTTTGCTAAAAGATTTGTTAATAACCTCTCCTATATATTAGTTAAAGGTATAAAACACTTACAAGCTAATAATATTGTCAGGCTCTATGCACAATGAAGTACCGCCCCTAGGCGTTTTAAATGAAATTTTGAAGTTGCCATTTTATATAAATATTAACAAGGATGTTCTATGAAAGCCACTCAAGGTAAAATCATTTTAACGGCTATGGCTATTTCCTTACCATTAGCTGTTCACGCTTCTGACTCTCATTACGTTCCAGGTGTTGAAGGAATTAAAGGAAGCGTGGCACCGCCACCTGGGATTTATTACAAAGGCTATGTGATCAACTATAGTGCTGATAAAAACGAATCTTTACCATCTGATAGCGAAGTCAATGTTGCTGCACTAGCGAATAGAGTTGTCTGGGTAACCCAACAAAAAATACTGGGTGGCGATTTAATATTGGAAGGTATTATACCTTTAGTCAATACAGACCTCAAAATTGGTGGTCAAGATATTGATAGGCGCACAGGCCTAGGTGATTTATATGTAGGAAGTGTATTAGGCTGGCATGATAGTAGATGGGATGCAGTGGCAGGAATAGGATATTGGGCTGATACGGGTGATTTTGATAAAAGTCGACTTTCCAGTCCTGGTAAAGGTTATGATTCGGTCATGCTCACACTCGGCGGTAATGTCAAACTTACTAAACAAGGTGATATTAATTTCAGCGCATTAAGCCGTTATGAGATGCCTAACGGTAATAATCTTAACGATGAGCTAATCACTGAGTGGGGTCTGAGTAAAAGTTATGGATTACTCGATATTGGACTCGTGGGTTATAATACTTTTGAGACTGGTAATAGTGATGAGGAAAGAAACGCTTTAGGTTTATCTATAGGATACTTTTCACCGCCTAACTTACTAGGTGGAGATATAGCTTTATATAAAGAGTATTCAAATAAAGAAACCTTTGAGGGAGAAGTGATAAGAGCTTCGTTAACTAAAGCATTTTAAAGGATTCAAGCGTTTATATTCTATCGCCCACTACTCTAAACAGCGGTGGGTTGCATGCTTCACTTATACTAAAGTAATTAATATCTGAGCTTACCCTTCCTTTATCATTAATGCATTTGCCCGCGCTATCGTAGGTTGAGTTGGTTCAATAAGATATGGGCCATATGGTAAGCCTGAGGATATCAATTGGTCAGCGGTTATCATTGATGCAACCGAAGGCCACATTGAACGTCCAAAAAAACCAAAAACAGTACTATAGTAGAAAAAAGGAACAACACACCTTAAAAGCTCAGATCATAGTATATTGGCAAACAGGACTGATACTTGATGTGCAAACCTGTAGGGGCTGTGTACATGACTTTAGTCTTTATAAACAAACCTGCCCTTATTGGCTACCTAAGAATACCAGCTATCTAGTAGACAGTGGTTACCAGGGCATAGCCAAGCTACATAAGCTAGTATTTATCCCTTTTAAGAAACTAAAGGGTAGTGAGTTATTAGAACTCTGCAAACAGGCCAATCATTATCTATCAGAGTTGCGCATTCTAGTTGAGTATAAAATAGGTCTAATCAAACTGTGTAAAATCCTGGCTGTACGCTACCGTAATTGTCATCAACGTTATGACTTAAGAATAAAGCTGTTCGCAGGTGTATTAAATTTCGAGCTTAGCCTATGACTTTTGCAAAAGGTCTATTGTCGAGATAGTTCAATATGTATTACTTTAAATACTGGCTTATATACTTAGTAAATTTTTCAGGTTGTTCAATATTTGAGATATGCGAGGCATCAATAGTGGCGAGCGTAGCGTTAGGTGTATGATCGACCATATATTGGCCATCAGCAACGGTCGTCACCGGGTCTTCAACGCCTGCCAACACTGTAATTGGTACACGAATATCTTTTAACTGCTTGCGAGTATCAGCGATAGATAACGCCTCGCAGCAGCTTGCGTAGCCCTCTGCACTGCCAGCCGTAAGAGCGCTAGACAATGCCGCGACTACATCTGGGTAATAATCGATAAAATCTGCTGTAAACCAACGCGGAGCAGCTGTAGCTGCGATAGGCGCTAGACCTTTCTCACGTACCAACCTTGCACGCTCCGTCCATGCTGTTTCGTTACCAATTTTCGCTGCAGTATTACATAACATCAAGTGGTGGAAGCGATCGGGATGATTGATAGCTAGCCATTGACCAGTCATACCGCCCATAGAAATACCACAAAAAAATGCCTTATCAAGATGCAGGTGATCTAACAAATCAATCACATCTTGCCCAAGCTGGTTTAAATTATAAGGACCTCTGGGTGCTGATGATTTACCATGGCCACGAGTGTCATAGCAGATGATAAAGTAATCGGCTTGTAAGGTATCGATTTGTGGTTGCCACATATGATAGCTAGTACCTAAAGAGTTGGAGAATATTAGGGCAGGGTTGCTGCTATCGCCAAAGGTGGCATAGTTTAGCGTGACACCTTTATTTTCAAATACAGGCATGATGAACGTCCTTGTTTTAACTGTCGGGTGATTAAGGTTTTCTTTTTGATTTATTAAGCTGGGTGTTTATTTTATTTTGAACGATTAATCAGCTCTCAACACGTTCAATAATCATTGCGATGCCTTGTCCAACACCTATACACATTGAGCAAATTGCATAACGCTTACTCGTTTTTTCAAGCTGGTTGAGAGCAGTTAAAACCAAACGTGCACCTGATGCGCCAAGTGGATGACCAAGGGCAATCGCACCGCCATTTGGATTGACACGTGCGCTATCGTCAGGCAGACCCAAATCACGAGTACAGGCTAATGATTGCGATGCAAAGGCCTCGTTTAATTCAACGACATCCATATCATCAAGTGACAGACCAGTTTGCGCTAGTAGCTTTTTCATCGCTGGTGCTGGGGCAAAGCCCATAATACGTGGCTCAACGCCTACCGTAGTTGAGGCCACGATACGTGCACGTGGCTTCAAATTGAATTCTTTAACCGCTTGCTCTGACGCTACTAAGAAGGCTGCTGCGCCATCATTGATTCCAGAAGCATTTCCAGCGGTTACTGTGCCATCTGCGGTGACGATAGGGCGTAATTTGGTCAACTTTTCAAGTGTAGTATCAGCACGAGGATGCTCATCAGTATCGATGGTGACAGGCTCGCCTTTACGTTGTGAGATGACGACAGGGGTAATCTCATCTTTGAAGAATCCTGACTCTTGCGCCGCTTTAGTACGTTGTTGGCTACGTAATGCAAATGCATCTTGGTCAGCTCTATTGACATTAAATTGCTCTGCAACATTTTCAGCCGTTTGAGGCATGGTTTCTGTGCCATATAGCTCATCAAGTTTTGGATTGATAAAGCGCCAACCCATGGTGGTATCTTCAAGATTTTGGCTGCGACCAAAAGATTTTTCTGACTTACCCATCACAAATGGCGCACGGCTCATGCTCTCAACACCACCTGCGATAATTAGATGAGCTTCACCGGCTTTAATCGCACGCGCAGCTATCGCTAACGCATCCATCGACGAGCCGCACAAGCGATTAACCGTAGTTGCAGGCACTTGATAAGGTAGGCCGGCTAGCAATGACGACATACGTCCGACGTTACGGTTGTCTTCGCCGCTTTGGTTAGCACAGCCATAGATGACGTCATCTACTTTTACCCAATCGACATTAGTATTACGTTCGATTAGCGCCTTGATAGGGATAGCACCTAAATCGTCTGCACGTACAGGTGCTAGACCGCCGCCGTAACGACCAAAAGGGGTACGAATGGCATCGATAATATAAGCATTATTTAAACTAGTGATTGAATCAATCATGGCGATTATCCTGAGTTTTAATTGTTCTAGGCTTTTAGTAAGAGGGTTTTTTATTGAGTAGCGTCAATTAACATTGCACCAGTCAATGCTTGCAAGTCCAAAAAGCTCATATCATCGACCATTTCAGTGACTAGCAGTCCTTTATCAGTGACATCAATGACGCATAGGTCGGTATAAATCCGATCTACGCAATTTTTCCCAGTCACAGGGTAGGTAAGTTCGCTGACGATTTTAGGATCCCCAGTTTTGGTGATGTGATTGGTCATTACAAAGACTTTTTTAGCGCCGACGGCTAAGTCCATAGCACCGCCAACAGCGGGTATCGCATCCTCTGCACCAGTACTCCAATTGGCTAAATCACCATTAGCAGCTACTTGAAACGCACCCAACACGCAAATGTCGATATGGCCACCGCGCATCATGGCAAAAGAGTCACCATGATGAAAGTAGCTACCGCCATCGAGCATAGTAACGTATTCCTTTCCAGCATTAATCAGTTCGGGATCTTCTTCACCTTTGGCAGGTGATGGACCAAAAGCTAATAAACCGTTTTCTGAATGCAAAAATACGTCTTTATCATTAGATAAATATTGTGCGATTTTAGTCGGTAGTCCGATGCCTAAATTGACATAGGCTCCATCTGGAATGTCTTGTGCAGCTCGTTCGGCTATTTGGTCGCGGGTCAAAACGGTGTAAGAGGTATGGCTCATGATGACGCTCCTTATAATTGGCAGTATTTAGCGGTGGCTACGCTGCAGTATCAGAAAGTTCAGTACTAGTGCTGGCAGATTGGACTTGCACCACATGCTGCACAAAAATGCCTGGTGTAATAACGTGCTCAGGATCAAGCTCACCAAGATCAACTGTTTGAGAGACTTGAGCGATAGTCACGTCAGCTGCCATTGCCATAATTGGACCAAAGTTACGTGCAGATTTTCGGTAAACTAAGTTACCCCAACGATCACCCTTGTTTGCTTTTATTAAGGCGAAATCAGCTTTAATTGGATATTCCAAGACATAGTCTTTGCCATCGATATGACGAGTTTCTTTGCCTTCTGCGAGTAGAGTGCCGAACCCTGTTGGTGTATATACGGCTCCAAGCCCCATGCCTGCCGCTTGAATACGGCAAGCCAAATTACCTTGTGGTACTAATTCCAGATCAATTTTTCCTGCATGATAAAGCTCATCGAATACCCATGAGTCTGATTGACGAGGAAAAGAGCAAATGATTTTACGTACCGCGCCCGTTTTTAATAATCTGGCAAGACCATGATCACCGTTTCCAGCATTATTATTAATAATGACAAGGTCTTTAACACCTAAATTGATAAGGCCATCAATGAGTTCAGCTGGT
>NZ_PJAT01000077.1 GCF_002836715.1 Psychrobacter sp. 4Dc | reverse complement strand
TAACGATTCAGTAGGTAGGTTGATTTATTCTCTCCAGTAGCGATACATTCCTCTAAATATATACTAGGTAAAGAGTAATCTTTAAAAGCATCAATATCGAACTCGAAATTTTCCTTATAGTAACTAAAAGCCTTTTGTTCTATACCACTCAAAAAAACAATATTATTGTTTTTTTCTAAATCAGAACATGTGCTATGTTTTAAGATGCTTTCAGCAATGTTTAAATTTGTAGGTACACTGAGAATTTTCTCGATTGCAATATTCAAACTAGTGTTTTTAGTAGACAAGATGCTAATAATTTTTTTCAAAGCATGTATCTCTGTATCGCGATTTATCTCTTGTTGCGCACTAGATTCATCTTTAATACTAGAGGAGTTATTAGTAGTCATGGTTTTATACATCTTATTTTTAAGTAAAATTGGAAACGTGGCTTTAATATCTTTGATAGATTAACTTTAAAATAGTAAACAGTATTATTTAAAATGAGATGGAGTCACGTCTTCAAGTAATATAATGTTTGGACGTTTAAAGCTGATAAATAGTATTAGCTAAATACTATTTCATAAAACTCACAAGCTGTTCTAATAAGTCATCGGGAATACCTTGCTCTTGTAAGCTCTTTATTAAAATATCTTTATCATGCAAAGCTATATCAGTAGTTTGCTCATTACGGCTACTCATTTCTTTCTTCAGCTCATCAGGAGTTAGTAGGTCAAAATTAACAGCGGTACCAGCTCGTAGGTTATCTAGATGATTTGCCCACTGGTTCATCATCATCTGCCGTTCTGCTAGATGTGCAGACAAATCATAGCGCTTTTTAACACTGGATTGTTCAAGATGAGCTAATTGTATTTCTATAAGGTTTTGACTAAATTGCAACTCGTATAATCCAGTGCTGGCAAGCTGCCTAAAACCATGCCCCGTCATTTTAGGGTAGGGGTCGCCCGTATATCCCATACGCTTTAATGCCTGATTGAACCAGACATCGCTATAAGGTTTACTACGCTCAAAATTGTAAAACACATATCCTGTTTTTTCTGTTAAAGGTCTCATACGTTCTATAATGACCATCGCTTGTGGTGACAAGGGAATAATGTGATCTTGACGCATTTTCATCTTATGCGCTGGGATACGCCAAACATTTTTATGATAATCAATCTCTGACCACTCAAAAAACCTTAGCTCTTTTGTTCTAACAAAGCATAGCGTCATCAGCTGCATACCAGCGATAGTCTGTTGATGGGCATTTGGATTATCTGCACCGTATTGGTCAATGTTACGCAGCAGCTTGGGGAATTGATGTTGCTCGATCGCTTTCATACGCTCAGGCTTATGAGGTCTTAATGCTTTGTTGCGACCATAAGCGATGTTGATGATATCGTATCCTAGTGTATTGATAGCATACTCAAAAACTGAGCTGATCAAGGCAACGCACTTGTGCGAAGTATCAGTTGTCCACTTCCCCCGTTCTTCAAAATAGGTTTGGATTGCTAATCCAGTTTTGATGACGTCTTGAGCCGTGATGGAGGCGATAGGGTAGTCGCCTATATGCGGCGTAATATGCTTATCTAAATAGTTATGTAGTTTTTGAACATTCTTGGGTGTAGTGCTAGATCTTTCGTTAATATAGCTCTTAGCGATAACTCTGAATAAATCTTTTTGCTCAAAGTTGTTTTTTTCATGATTTTTGTGTTCTGTAGGATCAACGCCATCACTGAGGAGTGCCTGAGCTTTATCACGTGCCAGCCGTGCCTCTTTCAGCGACACTTCTGGTTTAAATGTAGAGTCAATGGCTTGTTTGGCTGGCTTGTAGATTCCTATTTGATAGGTTTTTTGTTTAGGCTTAAGGTCTTTATCAGATTGATAGCGATAAGTCATCTGCCAAAATAGTGAGGCATTTGGATGTTGTATCAGATATAAATTGTTGCCATCACCATGGCGTGTAACTTTGATAGGCGTGGATTGTTTGGCGATTGCTTTCACGCCAGCGTCAGTTAATCGGTAGTCTTGTTTTCTCGTCATGGCTTATACCTCAAGGCGCTCGGAGGTTTAACAACAACCTCACTGCATAATTAACAACAAAAAATGACGTTGTATATTATTTAACAACGCATTTAACAACATTGTAGAGGTGCTAGTAGGTAATGACAAGTGTTTAATAAAGACTGATAGCTATGTATGATAGGTGTTTAAAGGGCTTGAGGTAATGCGAGGTTATGTCTAAATACAATGATTGGTGCGCCCACCAAGACTCGAACTCGGATCGATCGCTTAGGAGGCAACTGCTCTATCCTGTTGAGCTATAGGCGCATTATGGAGTGACATTGTAGAAAAAAGCAGTCATAAAAGCAATCAACAAAAGACAAATAGAGACAATTTATCTTTACTCACCATTGCTAAGCGCGTCAGTGACATCTACAGCATGATCACCTGATGCATTTTTTGCCTGTGAGGTTGGTTTAAATAAGTCATTTACACTGTTCTTATAACCACTAATGTTCTCATAATCATATTTTTTTAGTATATCTTGACCTGTGCTCGATAGTAAAAAATTACGGAAGTTAATAGCAGTTGTATCGTCTGTCAGGATGACACCTTCAAGCGCCTGTTCATCTTTTAGCGCATAGTTAAAGGGGTTTAGAGTGTGTATCTTTTTATCTTTATCATGCGTACTATTATCACTATTTTTATCAGATGCATCATTTATACCAACATCCTCAGTACTTTTCTGACTTTGACCATTTCTATCTTGTGCCTGTTGCAATTCTGACTGTAGGAGTGATACCCGTTCTGTAGATAGGCTATCGTCATTGGTAATAATCATATCTGTATCAAAGACAAAGTCAGAGAGCTTGTCTTTGGTAGAACTACTACTTGGTACTGTAAGAAGGTCGTTAGAGGGGACATAGCTCGCTAACACTTGTACGTGAGGATAACGAGATTCAAAGCTCACAATGATATCGTCCAAAGGTATCTGTAACTTCTCCTCTGCTCGAATGTATAACACAATGTCAGCAATCTCTCTTGATTCATCACCTTTCGTACTAGGGTCTGCTTCACTTTCACTTGCCATGATTGGCAATGGGTCTGTGTTTTTTTGATTACTGGTCCACAACCAAATGAAGACCGCGATAAAGATTGTGAGCAGTAGCAAGATTAGCCCAGCCAGCAGTAGTTTGTAGTCTTTCATATATTACTGCTCTTTTATTATTAGTTGATTCATAGCAAAGTTTATATACAGGGTGGTATCTAGTTTTCAAAGCTTTTGTTCTAGTACTTCATCGGTTAATTCAGCCAACATGTCTGCAAAGATATCCGTGTCTGCAGAAGGGGTAGATACTTGTTCTTCATTAACCTCACCACTTTCATCAGTATGGCCATTGGTTTGGCAATCTGTTAGAGGATCAGATTGGTCGTTTAATACCTTGGCAGCAGGTGTAGTAGTTTGATGCGCTGCTAACGGCGATTCACCGGTTAATAGTCTGTCTTTTAACCATCTAAACCCATGTGCCTCCCACCATGCTTCAAAACGTGGCAACGTGCTACTACGTACCGCTACAGGTAGATCTAGCGTTCTCAATTTCTGCGCAAGGATAGGGTCGCTGATAGCTTGATGGATGCTCAAATAAAGTGAGCTACTATCATCGGTATAGGGTCGTCTGTTTTTCCATGATCTCTCATCGATTTTCATACGTGGCAGTTGCCACAACTCACCGCGATAATACACGACGTATAAGCGTTGTTTTGGATGGACAAAAATAGCATCAATGGGACGCAATGGCATAATATTAAGTAATCCCGTCAATAGAAAGTGTTATTTAGATACAGGTTGTGAAGGCCAATTTAGAAACCGCAATGAGATTATTTCATTGTAAATATGAATGATAGTATAAAACGACACTAAATGTCGCAAGCTTATTATAATATCGGCATTTACACTAGTAAACGATAACCATCAATGGCACACTGATAGCAAATTTGGCAAGTCAACGTTATCAATGGATATGTAGAATTTGCTACTATGATGCATTTCTGGCCCTCATGCTAGCAGAAATGCATCATAGTAACGACCATCAAACATGGATTAATGAGTATCGATTTTTGTTTTGTCTGGACGTTTTATAGCGTTTTTGACATTGGATACAGACATCTCATCATAAGTGAAGCCTTTTTTATTAATCCTAATATCTCACCTTTATTGCAATCAGATTATTGTCTATGTTCACTATTATTCAGTCGCACCGTACCGAAAACCTCGTTGATCAATTGCTTGTACAGTACCAGTCCAAGGATCAGCCTGTTTTTGAGCCTTTTATTGTCATTGTACCGTCAATGGTATTGGGTGATTGGTTGGATAAAACTATTGCTAGCCGTGCTGGTATTAGTACCTTGGTGCGTACTAAATTTTGGGGCCAGTATCAATGGACGCTGATGCAAGATGTATTGACCCGCCATAGTGCATACTTACTGGCGCAAAACCCTGAAGCGACAACTCTAAACGTGCCGGAAGTGGCGGTGTTGTCACCGACAGTAATGCAGTGGCGATTGTTTGGGTATTTGACTTATTATCAAGAGACAATCGTTGCAGATGAAAAGCATCCAGTTCATCCATTGTTAGCGTCTTTGATTGATGACCCACAGGCAATTGCTCAACAAGACAGCTTACAACAGGATAAGGCGCAACAAGATGCCCGTATTTGGCAGCTGGCAAGCGATTTGGCTAGGGTGTTTAACCGCTATTTGACTCATCGTGAGGATTGGTTGGCATTATGGTCGCAAAATAAGCCGTTGAACGTAAGTGAGTTGATAGCAGATAAAGACGCCTTATCCCTGCGCTTTGATAAGTATGCGCGCGGCACGCCTGAGTGGTTGGTCGACCATTATGTAGAGTTAGAAATCGCCCAACGATTCTTGTGGTCGCATTTGTTTGCTGATGTTCATCTACACCGTGTGGCACTGGAGCGTGCGTTCTGGTCAGCCTTAAAAAATAACAAGGCGAATGAGCGTGATCAGTTGCCCAAAGTACTGCGTATATTTACCATTCAGCAACTGCCACAGACCGAGTTAGACTTTCTACAGAGTCTGTCGCAATACATGAATATCACGCTATTGCATTACAATCCATCAAAGCTGTTTTGGGCAGATATCGTTGATAAATCATGGTTACAACGCCAGCAGATTATCAACCCTGAGAGTGTGTTTTTGCGTGATTATGGTCACAGCTTGCTATCGCGTTTGGGCAAGCAGTCGCGCGATGCGTTTGCGATGCTTGCCAATTTATCAGGTAATGAGCAATACAACGATGCGCTAGTCGAATGGCAAGATAATTTTGATAATGGTGTAGATAATGTGCTCGGTCATTACGATTATGAAAGCATAGATGCTGCTGATGACGCTGTCAGTACTCAAGATGCCCAAGGTAACCTGAGCTTATTAAAACGTTTGCAAAATGATGTATTGATGCTTGATGAGCAATCGACCCAGCAAGCAACGGCTGCTACAGTCTCACAAGCGATAAGTAAGCAGATAGAGTCAAGTCTTGATGAAGAAAAGCCAGCAACGGCTTGGTATGAAGATGAAGCGTTAGAGAATAAGCGTTTTGAGAAAGACCGTTTTTGGGCAATCTCTTCCCAAGATAATAGCCTAAGCATTCATTCGTGTCATAGTTTGCAGCGTCAGCTTGAAGTGCTGCGTATTATGATTGGTCGTTGGCTAAATGAACCTATCAAACTTGGTGAAAAGAAACGCCATATCTCTGACATTGTTGTGCTGCTACCCGATGTTGAACGTCATCATGCACTGATTGGTTCTATTTTCGTCAATGGTAAAGGTCAAGACGGTTTGACTTTGCCTGCTAAAGTGACTGGTGTTGTTGATGCCGATATTCGCCAGTTATGGGAAGCCATTATCGGTTTTTACAAACTATTGGGTAGTCATAGCGCTCGTTTTGAAGCAGCTGAAGTCTTAGACTGGCTCATGTTACCGCCATTGTTTGAAAGCTTTGGACTGACTCATGAGCAAATGAGCCGTGGCTGTGATTTGTTGGTAGAGGCGGGCTTTATTCGCGGTTTTGACGAGCTGCATCTTAAACAAACGTTGGACAGTAATGACTATGACTATCGCTTTAGCTTTGCACAGGCGTTAGACAGATTGACCTTAGGTTTGGTCATGCCAGAGGCTGGGTTGAGCGACTGCTTATATGATCTAAATGACGATGAATGGCCAAGCACTGCGTTACCAGAAATGACCTTACCGTTACCACAAGTGAGCCTAAATGATGCGTTGATTGTTGAAGCGCTTTGCCGCATTTATACTGGTTTGGTCGCACGTCGTGATGACCATACACAAAAAATGAAAGCGGAAGATTGGCTCGATCAGATTGAGACACAAGTTATCCATCGCTACTTTGGTGATGTGGATCAAACGCGTACCATGCGCGCCATCTACAACGCGATGAATGGCTTTAAATCAAGTCTGCGAGCCAATCGTCACTATAGGCAGTACGCTAGTGGTGATGTCGACAACAGAGAAGTGGAGCAAAGGCTGGCAGGTGTGGAGCAATTGCCGCTTAAGCTGAGCTTTATGCTAGACAGTATCGAAAACGAGCTTGAAAGTCAGCAGGTCAGTGCGGAGCCGACTGGGGTGATTACCTTTGGTCGATTTGGTGCACTAAGAAACGTGCCATTTGAGCTGGTGGTGATGCTCAATATGGACCTCTCTGAGTTTCCTGGGCGTGACCGTGATAACCGCTATGATTTGATGAAAGCGACCAATGCACGCCGCGGTGACAGAGTCAGTGAAGATGATGACAATGGCGCATTTTTAGATGCGCTACTGTGCGCGCGCAGTGCATGCTGGATGTTCTATAACGGTCAAAGCTTGACGGACACCCATGAGCATTTGCCAGCCAATCCAGTGAGTGAGCTATTGCAGTTTTTGCAAGGCGAGGTGCAATGGCAGGTAAACTCGCTTGAGACATTACCTGAGAATATTGACCCCACCACCGAAAGCCTCAAGCGCTATTTGCCTAAATTGATTAAACAGTGGTTGGTGACTGAGCATCCTGCACTACCTTTTCATGAGAGTCTGTTTGAGACAGAAATTGAAGGTGCTAATGTTTTTGAGCAAGCGTCTCCTGATATTGATGGCAATGCTAATGCCAACGTTAATCCCAACATTGATATCAATGCTCAAGATACCAGCCCTGTCGATATGATTGACGAGCTGGATGCTTTATTAAATACAGCCATGCGCAGAACCAAGCTGGCTCAGAAAAAGCAGTTTCCGCCTGCGCCGCTTTGGCAAGCGGTGTTTGACACATTAAAAGGTCGAGTATCTAGTGAGCATAAAGAGTTGGTGGGCTTACCTACGAAGGCGCAGTATGAGTCAATCGCTCAGGTGCTTGGCCAAGGCTTGGGTCAGCTAGGTCAAGTAGACAATCAAACCTTGTTTGCATTGGTCGAACTATTGGCGCTAGATATAGCTGTTGATGCTAGCGACGTCAGTGGTATGACAGAGGTGCTATCCGATAGTATATTTAACATCGGAGAGATAGATATTGAAGGGGCATTGGCTTACCAAGTGCGCCATCCTGCCAAAGCGTTCTTACGGTCTCAAAAGGTGCATGTGGTACAAGGTGAAGAAGCACTATCACATCAAGAGCCGCTATTCTTAGACAGTTTAACTACCTATCAAATCAAAGATCATTTGATTAAACAGTTGGTTGCTGATGAGAATAAGAAAAATGATAGTAATGCAGCGGATGAAACTACCACTCCAATTCTGATGTATCAAAAAATTATGCCCGCTGGTGTCGCTCGCCAAACCACGCTACCCAATCAACAGAAGAAACTGCAACAGCAATGTTTAGAGTTCAAAGAGCAGTTAATGGCTAATGGCTTTGACGAAAGCAGTATTCTCAACGAGAGTACGGCAGATATCAGTAGTGTATTACAGCTACTGACCCCAACCGCCGAATATCCTGTTCAGATAGAGCTAAAAAATATACTGAATAACACTGATAATGATTCAAAAGACCAGACAGATATAGAGGGTGCAGAGACACTGCTTAAACTGTTGCCAAAAATCATTAAGATCAAAGGCTCAGTACCAATATTAGCACCCATATCAATTATTCAGGCGGGCGTGCCTTATGCTCAGCAATCACCCAAGCAGTGGTTAAACATATTACCCAATTCTGCCAGTCCTAGGCATTTGCTCAAGTTTTGGTTGTCACATTTGTATTGGCAAGTGGCCAGACGTACCACTGCCGAGCAAGTAGCATTAAATGATGGCGTGAGTATTTGGCGCTTTAATAAGCCCAGCTCACAAGTCAAAAAGTATGACAAAGTAATAGCATTTAAACTAAGCCCGATCGTGTATGAAGACGCAATAATTGAGCTAATAAAATGGGCTGTTTTTGGTAAGTTAACGGGTCAAGTGCCCATTACATTATTACCAGAATATGCACTTAATTACCTTGATAAGTATCTAAAGCCTGAAGAAGGTGACGGTAATAGCTATTGGCCAAAACGAGCCGACTTCTCAGACTGGTTAAGACCTAACTACAACTCAGACACGGTATACGATACTTGCTCGCAGCATGCTATTTGGCAGTACGTACTACGAGACCAAAATGCATTCAAAGCGCTATCGGCAGCGTTGACTACATTAGCCCAACCACTGTATGAGCCGATGTTTAATGCGTTAACTAACTTAGATAGTTAGCCAGTTATTTAGAACAGCCTCTAATTAGTTTTTGCTATTTTGTTCTAGGGCGTGTCTTCATTTCAAAAATGGTGATAAAAATGAGATAAATTGCCGTCAAACGAGGAAAATAGTGCCGATAATATCGGGATATTAACCAGCTATTTGACGATGTTTGGCAAAATTTAGCTGTTTTTAGCCCATTTAGATAACTATCGAGTGAATTAAAGACACGCCCTAATAAATAATAATTAAAAGTATGCGCCCATATGACAGACCTTAGCGATCCAACCAATACCATTGACTTGTCTACACAACCGAATTTATTTGATGAATATTCAGATGAGCTGCCTTTGTCTGCTGTACCTGAACGTAAAAATGATGTCATACCAGCAGTCGACGTCGATCTAACGGGCAAGCACCTAATTGAAGCCTCAGCGGGTACGGGTAAGACTTGGACGTTGACCGGTATTGTACTGCGCCTACTGATTGAAGCGCGACGTGCACCAGAGCAAATCATTGCCACGACTTTTACACGAGCCGCCGCTGCTGAAATGCGTCAACGTATTCATGATCGTTTGGTAGATTTTTATCAGCTATTACAATGGGTTAATAGCCTAAGTGCTGATACTAGCAATAAAGAGAGTCTCTATCCCAATATATTGCAAGTCTTGCCTGAAAGTAATAAAGACACACAGGCAGGCAATGGTTCAAGTACTAATGCAGACGCTGAAACAGATATTGACGATTTAAATCAAGACCTTGCTACTGATAAGCAAGCGGCGGCAGAGAAACGTAAACAAGCAAAAAAAGACCGCGAAGATTGGCTGGTTAATCAGGCCAAATATGTGCGCTTAGATGGCATCATGCAAGATCCTATTAACCTGCATCTTGTCGGCTATTTGCTAGATCACGTGTACAGTTATCCAATGGCGGAAGCTATCAGGCGTACTGCATTGGTACTAACCACCTTGGATAAGCTATTTGTAGGTACGCTCGATAGCTTGGCGCAAAAATGGTTGACGGAGTACAGTAGCGAAACTGGTCACCAGCAGGGTATGGGGATTATTGAAGACAGCAGTATTGAACAAGTTACCGATAGTATTGTTCATGATGAGCTGCGTCAGTTTCAGAGCCGCTTATACTATGAGCAGCCTAAACTTTACGCGCTGATGGATCAGCAGGGTAAGCTGTCTGCAGTGGGTGATCATAAAAAGTATGTGACTCGCTCGCTTAATTTTATCTCTGCGCCGATTGATGAGATTTTGGCAAGTGATTTTTCGTTTGATGGTTATGAGCGGCTTATACATAATATTATTGAACGTAGCGATGAGCTTGATATTTTCTTTAGACCTGAGGGTGAGTACTATGAAGTGCCAAAAGGACAATTATTTAATAATAGAGATACTTGGCCAAAAATAATCGAAACATTACAGGATTTTGGATCAGCCGCTTATAAGTTTGTATCTGATAAAAAGAAGAAAACAAGCAAGTTAATTGAGGCTTTTCAAAAAACTGACAATATTGGTAATCAATTTCGTGTTCCTCAAGATGGCAAAAGAATTAATTTAATATTCAACGAGTTGCAGGTCGTGCGTGACTTTAAACGATATATTGAACAAAGTAAAAAGTTGGACGAATACATAATAACTGTCTTAGCCAATCTTAACCGTCATATTGTGCTGGCTGTGCGTAATAGACTACCAGTAATTTTAGAAGAGCGCGGCGAGACGACCTTTAGTTTGCAGATGGTACGCTTAAACCAAGCATTGACTGGCCGCCAAGGAGATAAGCTGGCGCGTTATATTCGTCATCACTATCCTGTGGCGCTGATTGACGAGTCGCAAGATATCAATGGCGAGCAAGCCATTATGATTGAAAGCATCTACTTGCCAAAGAATAAACGTAAACAGTCGGACAGTGACAAGCAAGCAACCACCAAGAAAACCAATAATGAGTTTCTGCTATTGGTTGGTGATCCCAAACAGGCTATTTATGGGTTTCGTGGCGGTGATGTGGCCAACTATAACTATATGAAAGCCCAGTTTGACAAAAGTGCCTTTTGGACACTTGATATCAATCGCCGTTCTAATGCCGGTGTGATTAACGCATTGAACTGCTGGTTTGGCATGGCTAATGCCTCAACTGCTGAAAATAAACTGTCGCAGTTGGGTACTGGTATTCACTACCAACATATCAAAGCAGCAAAACCAGAATATGAGCTGTCTTGGTTTAATGCGTCAGATAGGCTGGATGATGTACTGGTGACAGAAGTGCTTTCTGCTCAGCCCGTGAGCTTATTGCATCTGCCTTATGACAAGGAAAAAGAGTTTGATTACGATGAACATGAGATAACAGCTCGCCATATAGCCACTTTGCTTAATAGTGGTCAGACACTCAAAGGTAAGCCGATTCAGCCCAGTGATATTGGGGTGCTGGCACGTGCCAAAAAAGATCTGAAGCGAGTTGAAGACGAGCTAGTAAAACTTAATGTGCCGACTTTGACCACCAGTGACGTCAGCATCTTTGAGACTATTATGGCAGAAGATGTGGCAGCATTGCTGAGTGCCATGCTATACCCATATCGTCATGACATGATTAATCGGGTATTGACCAGTCATCTATATGGACTGAGTATCAAAAACATCAAAGCCATGATGACGGACCATGAGTCAGGCGTTACCGAGGGTAGCCGTACGCCAAGCGCCCATTCAAACCGTTCTAATTCGAAAGACCTCTCAGCGAATGAAGCTACTGATACTAAGAAAAGCTATCAAGACTTTATCACTTATCTAAAAGAAGGTGCACAGCGTTGGCAGCACTTTGGTATATTATCGGCGCTACATTATTTATTAGATAAAAGCCCTGTACAGCCGCAAGGCGTTTGGCAAGCCATAGCCGCGCATCCAGAAGGTGATCGCCATATCATGGACTTGCGTCATGTAATGGACATCTTGGCGCAGTATGGTCTAGGTATGGGTGAGCATGAGCTACTGGCTTGGTTCAGGCAGCATATAGATGCAGCGCCTAACAGTGACTGGGCTAAGCAATATCCGCTACCGACAGAGTCTGGTGTGCAATTGATGACTATTCATAAGTCAAAAGGGCTTGAGTTCCCTATTGTCTATGTATTGGGAATGGGTGATGCCAGTAGGAAGTCTGGGAATAAGGAAGACTATGGGCTGTATCTATATAACGCGCAACAAGCGCCCTCAGAGCTAGTGCGGCAGTCGATAGAAGTACAGCAGTCGACAGATAATCAATCGGGTAATCAGCGCCGCTTCTCACCATTGCAAGGCTCTGCTACTGTCGAGGATTATTATACTGATATCGAGACACAAGAAGGCTTTGATGAGATAAGACGGCTTGGCTATGTGGCATTTACTCGAGCTAGTGAGCAGCTTTATATTGTGCTACGAGATCCGAGTAACAAGACAGGGTTTGAGCTAAAGCCAGTGTTTTATTGGTTTGAATCGCCAGAAGCAAAGTTCGAGCTACCTGATAGGCTCAAAGGCATTGTAGGCATGCTTAGAAGTCATAAGGTTAATGAGTTCTATGACAATAATTACGCAAACAAAACTGCTAATTCAACAGACGTAAATGACAGTGCTCAACTGGCTACTACCAAATCAAATGCTCATAAGCCTACGACAGAAGCTATTGAGTACGCGCCATTTTCTGAGGTGATGAAAACCAATTATTTTTATGGTTGGGCTAAGACTAGCTTTACCGCTTTGGCACGTCAGCTAGATGAATCTACACAAGCAATGGCGATAGTGGATGAGCGTATTGATGATGCGATAGAGATTGATATGACGGAGTCTTCAGTTTCGAATATCTCTTTACTTAATAACGACGAGTCTCTCGAACAAGACAGTGAACTAAGCCTCAAGTTAGAAGATGATATCCGTTTTACCTTTGTAAAAGGCGCCAATGCCGGTACGTTTTTACATGAGATATTTGAACAAATTGATTTCACTAATAAAGCCCAGTGGCCTCAGGTTATTGATAGAGCGATTAGTAGCTATCAATTGCCGCTTATATATAGCAGTGCTGAACAACAGAGCCGCAGATCACAAGGCAAGAAACAAAGAAATAGTGATGGGTTTGATCTTGAGTCAATAGATACAACGAAGCATGAGGCGTTAATCAATTGGATTGAAGAAGTGCTGCATGCGCCACTGTTGGCTTCCAATCAACCCTTGATTGCTCTTGATAAAGGTAAACGATTTGCCGAGTTAGAGTTCAACATGGGGCTGTCAGAGAATTTCAAAGCACAGGATATTAGTCAACTTTTTCAACAGTATTTACCTGACGAGACAGATAAACACGTCACCCTAGTGCCACAGAATAAAGCGCATCTGTATCGTTATTTGCGTGGTGAGATTGACTTGGTGTATGAGCATGCTGGCAAGTATTATGTGGTCGATTATAAGAGTAACTTTCTAGGAAATAGCCTAAGCGATTATAATGAAAATACGCTTAAGCAAGCAATGTCCAAAGCAGGGTATTGGCTACAAGCAGCGATTTATCAAGTAGCATTGCATCGGTTCCTTGCTATGAGGATCAGTGATTATACGGGTAACGAAGATAAATACTTAGGCGCTGTAGAGTACGTGTTTTTACGCGGTGTGTATGACCCGAATGCTCAGGCAGCTACTATGCCTACATCGCAAGATGTGGTTCAGTCTAATCACGATAGCTTGAGCAGTAATAGTTGCTATGGATTGGTTACTTGGGATATTCCCATTGCATTCATTAAAGGTCTAGATGCATTGTTTGGCCTACCGGATTAATAAACCTTATATAGCAACTAGGTAGATAAAAATTGTTATAGCAGTTAATAAG
>NZ_PJAT01000076.1 GCF_002836715.1 Psychrobacter sp. 4Dc | reverse complement strand
AAACCAAATCAATCGAATTAACAGCCGTACAGTTTCCAATTCTGCAAACCTGCGCAACTATACTCATATAAATTCTTATAAAAATGATATCTGATAACATCATCGGATAAGGAAGCTATTACCTTGACTACTCTCGTTCAACCTGTAAATGACACAAAAGATCCTATCATCAGAGATGATTTGGCCTTAAATGCACCACAAAAATCCTTGATTATGGGTGGTGGCATCGTAGGATTGATGGTGCTTGCGTACCTACTGGTCACTCAACATATATCTCAATCATTGCTACTTGGCATAGGTCTCTTGTTAGGCTATACCCTTTTTCATGCTCGCTTTGGTTTTACCTCTGCTTTTAGACGTATGATGTCAGTGGGTAACGGTCAGGCGATGCGTTCACACATGCTGATGTTGGCAGTTGCTGTCACGCTATTTGCGCCAATCCTTGCTTATGGCACGACGCTATTTGGCGGTCCTGTCGCAGGTTATGTCGCGCCATTAGGGGTCAGTCTAGTCGTAGGCGCATTTGTATTTGGTATCGGCATGCAGCTTGGTGGCGGCTGTGCCTCTGGTACGCTCTATGCGGTAGGCGGTGGACGCTCTGTTATGTTCATCACCTTTATTTTCTTCATAGTGGGCGCCACGATTGGGGCTTATCACTTGCCATTCTGGACAGAAGAGATGCCCGCTTATGCGCCTTTCTCTTTGGCAACCTCTACAGGTCTTGGCTATACAGGGGCATGGCTGGTATCGCTTGCTATATTTGGCATTATCGCATGGGTGACGTTAGTCGTTGAGAAAAGGAGAAACGCACCAAAGATGGCGCCCGTGCCTTCTGAGTCTGGTTGGAAACGAATCTTTCGTGGTTCTTGGCCGCTTTTTGCTGCCGCAATCGTTCTGGCTTTACTTAACGGTCTGACATTACTTACACGTGGTCAACCGTGGGGCATTACGTCAGCATTTACATTGTGGGGCTCTAAAATTGCAAGCGGCTTTGGCATGGATGTGGCTAGCTGGGGCTATTGGCAAGGGGCTAATGCAGCGGCTCTTGAAGCTTCTATCTTTGCAGATTCGACCACTGTATTAAATATCGGCATTATCATTGGCGCGTTTATCGCCTCTGCTGCGGGTGGCTTGTTCAAGTTTACTAAAATTACTGCCGGTAACTTTGCAGCATCGGTTATCGGCGGGTTGATGATGGGGTATGGCGCCCGTCTCGCGTTCGGTTGTAATATCGGTGCTTACTTTGGTGGTATCGCTTCTTTTAGCCTACATGGTTATATCTGGGGCATACTGGCAATGGCAGGTACGTTCTTGGCACTGTATTTACGTCCTTTATTTGGTTTATCAGTACCAAAATCTAGCGACTCCGTTTGCTAATACAAATGTCGTGTTGATACAGACCTTGTATTAATACAAATGTAGCATTCAAATAAAAAAACAGCAGAATAATCTGCTGTTTTTTTATTGTTTATCACTTTGTTTCCACTACTCATTATTATATAGTTAAAGAAATCTAAAACAGCTACAAGGCAGCCGACCGTAGATTGTACATATAGTACCTCTAGGGAGGGTAACACCGTAGCGGTTTAGTAGTTCGCTGACTATAAAGCTGCTAACGACGGACGATGACCAGTGCCATCCGACCCGTGGCAGGCTGGTGCATATGAGTCTGACGGCGATACGAGTAATAGTGAGTATTTGCGTAACTACAGTCAACAGGTAAATCATGCACAACTATAGCACCGGCAGCTTCTAACTGCATGGCAGCAAGCTTCGGTAAATCCAGCTTTATTTTGTCATCATAAGACGATATAGAAAATAGCGACACAAAGTTATCGATATGGGCCTCTGGCAACGTCTGATTGGCTATACACCCAGCCAATAGCTTATCGCGAACGTCTGTATTTACTTCATAGTTTTCCTGACTGATACACACTCCTATCCAAGCTTGTATAGGGCCTGAATCAGTAAAGCGGTTGACAGTCTCTTGTATCACACCACAGGCCAATCCTTGCCAGCCTGCATGAATCGCTGCGATTTTGCCACTGGTGGGCTGATATAAGACAATCGGTACACAGTCTGCCGTCATGATTGCCAGACCGCGACCGCTTTGTTGACTGACCATCGCATCAGCAGACATTGGCGCCATATTCAACGTAGTAGCATCGACATCATGAATACGTTTACTATGAACCTGGCTGACCCAATGTAAGCGATTAATAGCCGCATGCTGCTCGTTCTGTGCAGACTTACCTGTCAGCTGCTCATTGATAGCAGCCAATAGATTCATGCGGTTATCTAATACTTGCAGTGCATTATCATTGACATGAAGACCTAAATTCAGCTCGCCATAATTTGACTGACCCTCAAACCCTGTACGCTGATTTTTAGCAGCAGAATCATCAATATCATCATGCAAAAAAGCAGCCGTCTGAAAAACGGCCACATTATCAATTTGCGCAATCATTGTCATCGGGAACGTGTTCGTCATGGCTGCTCGCTCTCACCTCTCATCTAGTAAACGTTAGCGTTTACTCTTCATAATAACCGTCGCTTAGTACTGCCATCAGTTTTTGCATGTCTTCAGGTAGTGGCGTCGTTACTTCAATGTCCTCACCTGTCGTCGGATGCACAAACCCTAGCGTATAGGCGTGCAATGCTTGGCGCGGAAAATTATTGATAGCTTGGCGCTGAGCTTCTGTCAATCCAGAACGCAACTGACGACGACCACCATAGACACGGTCACCGACTAATGGATAAGTAATGTGACTTAGATGCACACGAATTTGATGCGTACGTCCCGTCTCAAGCCCGACATCTAGTAGACAGTAATTTTCGTTCAATGGTGTGACATTTAGCAGATGCGTTACTGCTTCACGGCCAGCAGTCATCACCGTCATTTTAGTACGCTGGTTACGATGTCGACCAATCGGCGCATCGATACGACGATGACGAGATAAACTTGCTTGGTCCCCTGCCACCACACACTTATAGTGACGATAAACAGATTTGTCTTTTAGCTGCTCCATTAGTGCCATCTGAGCAGGTTTGGTTTTGCCAATCAATAGCAATCCAGAGGTGTCTTTATCAATACGGTGCACGAGACCTGCACGCGGTAAATGATGCTGCTGAGGATAATGATATAGTAAAGCATTGACCAAAGTGCCGTTTTGGTTACCCGCACCTGGGTGAACCACCATACCGACAGGTTTATTGATTACCAATACGTCATCATCTTCATAGACAACATCGATATCTATGTTTTCTGGTTGGTCTTCGCCATGCTGCTGTAACGTCGTTGATAGATGCAATACATCATCTGCTTTGACACGGACTTTCGGTTTTTGAACACTGCCGTTATAGAGCAGACTACCATCAGTAATCCAGTTCTGGAGTTGCACCCGCGAAAAGTCTGAAAACGCTTGTGAGGCGACCTTATCAA
Source organism: Psychrobacter sp. 4Dc (assembly GCF_002836715.1). Classification (GTDB taxonomy): domain Bacteria; phylum Pseudomonadota; class Gammaproteobacteria; order Pseudomonadales; family Moraxellaceae; genus Psychrobacter. The sequence continues at coordinate 80,993 of NZ_PJAT01000076.1, read as the reverse complement.
TACGCAGACCAGCTTGATCTTCTGTGACCACATGCGTCATATCTACAATCACTGGTACAGCTTGACCCGCTACTGGGGCTTCATCGTCGTCGCCGTCCATATCGCTGTCATCAATATCATTGTCATCAATGTCGCTATCGTTCAGATCATTACCATCATCGATGAGCAACTCTTCATTATCGAGCGCATCATCATGCACTTGCTCACTCATCATTGATTGATTATCAGGTAGCTCATTATTGTTCAAAACTTCATTTGGCATTGGTGACTCTTGTGCTGATGAATCAGTATCTAGCGATTGATTCGGTGATAAATTGGTAGTCATGGCATCATTATTCATAGCAGATTGATACATTGATACGTGGCAAAGCCCCTGACAGTGTTTTGTGAGGTGACTTCGAAGATAGTATTATAAATAGCAGTATAAAAAATTGTCGTTTTTTGATTATCGTTTTTTGCCTATAAATAGCAGATAACAACCTTCAAGGTACAAAAAAGCGAAGACAATACCGCTCTAGTGTATCATGTCGCACGCATAAGCCCTATAGAAGCTGCATGCTATCTGATAATTTTTGAGCATACCTTTATGCTGTAAGATGCCTCGCTTAACTCTCTATAACATGACATTGCTGTAATTTACTGTATATTTACTCATGCTAGCGACATTCGATATCGCTCGTGACAGCCGCTCATGTTAAACTGCTTATACAATATAGATGGCGAAAAAATAGACGTAGCAAATGTTATTCTATAAAGTATAGCCATGTTTTGCTGTATGCTATGGCACTGTATGCGAATGCCGTACTTAGATACAGTTTGAAAATAGCATTGGGTTTTGTTGACCGTGTTTGCCATTTAAACCGTTTAATTATGGTTAAATGCATGTGGTCTATGACTGGCTTACTATACAAGCGCTATGCATCAGGCCCAATCTATCAGTACAATACGTCATAACAAAAACTGCATTCGATAAAAAATTTTTGCTAGTGGATCGCTGACTATTTAGCGTCGTTTTTTATCACTAACCTTTTATATAGCATGATAGCGCCGCTGCTATTATGCGTCTTGTGTCGGAGAAGAAGTATGCAAGCTGTTGGCAATACGTTTATCAAACTGTCCTCAATAACCCTACTGGCGCTTAGCGTCAATCTAGTGGGTTGCCAGACTTTTAAAAATCTAACTGGCGCCAAAGATGGTGAGGCAGTAGAAACAGCTGAAAAATCAGAGCAAGGGTATTATAAAGAGGCTGTCAATCAGATTGACAAAGGTCACTATATCCAAGGTATCGAAGAGCTGACCAATCTGCGCACATTCTACCCAACCGGACAGTACGCTGAGCAAGCCTTGCTTGACATGATGTATGCACAATACGAAGGCGACAAGTATGAGATGGCGGCAGCAAGTGCTGAGCAGTTTATTCGTCTTTACCCGTCTAACCCACAAGTCAGCTACGCCTACTATGTGCGCGGCGTTGCCAATATGGAAGGTTCATCTGAGAGCCTAAAGCTCTTTAAACTGAACCAAGCTGAGCGTGATACCGCGTATTTGCGTATTGCCTTTGCCAACTTCCAAGAGCTTATCAATAAATATCCAAATAGCCCATATGCACCAGATGCTGCTCAGCGTATGACGTTCATCTACAATCAGTTTGCTGAGAGCGAAATGAGCGCAGCCAATTGGTATATCGAGCGTGAAGCTTATGTAGCGGCGGTCAACCGTGCCAAATGGGTATTCCAGTACTACCCGCTGAGTGAATCAACCCCAGATGCTCTTGCAGTACTAGCCTATAGCCATGAAAAACTTGGTCTAACCGATTTGGCCAATGAGTACAAAACGCTGTTGCAGATCAACTATCCAGAAATGCTAACCAGCAACGGTAGTGTGAAATTAAGCACCAAACGTGACCGTACTTGGCTCAACAAGATCACCTTTGGCAAGCTTGGTCGTTCGAACACAACTGACAAATCAGTCGCATCTGGCGAGTATAACGGCGCAACCAAGACACAAATGATTCGTAACGCAGCCCAGTTGAGACTAGCAGGGACAAACACGACGCCTGCTAATACTCCAGTCGCCAATAATGCTGCTGCACGTAATGGTATTAGCGTAGGCTTAGGTCTACCTGAAGCGTCAGCTGAGCGCGTAACCAGTCAATCAAGCACTGGCTCGACTGCAAGAGAAGCTAACGTCGATCCCCTAAATACCAATCCAACACGTCGCACTACACTAAATGATGATAGTGTGAGTGATATGGATAATAATTGATTACGTGAAGTCTCTTCTTAGCCTAGCTAACACAGTCTGTATTCATTGATAATAAGGTCAACATTATGTTGGCCTTATTTTTCTAGCAGTACCTTATTACCTCTGCCCCAATATAATCGACCTATGGTAAACTGTTTTTTGTATGAGCATTCCTAACCATATTCTTGAACAACTAAATAGCCAAGCTGACCTGATCAGCATCATTGGCAAACACACCACGCTTAAACGCGCTGGTAGTGAATATAAAGGCTGCTGCCCTTTTCACGGTGAAAAATCGCCTTCCTTTTATGTCAATCCACAAAAAAACATCTATCACTGCTTTGGCTGTAGCGTCGGTGGCAATGCCATCAGTTTTTTGCGTGATTATGAGAATTTGACATTCATTGAAGCGGTCAATGAACTATCAAAACAAACAGGCATTGAAGTACCCAAAGAAGAACAGCAAAACGTTAGTTATCAACGTCGCGCACCCAAGGCTATTGCACCGCCGCCAGTTCACAATGTGCCTAGCCCAACTGTAGAACATAGCAAAGTAAGCCAAGACGGTACAAATCAAGACAACCATCAAAATAATCGTCAAGACATTTATCAAGACAATGTCACCCAAAGCGACCAAAACTACATCGACCAGCCCATTTATAATGACAATCAGGGCTACGATGACAATCAGGGCTACGAGAACTTTCCACCATTAGAGGCGTATGATTCAGCGCCCTATTCGATAGACTCGTATTCCTCAGAGCCGTATTCACCAAACCATTCAGATGACAGTGGCTATCCGCCAGCATGGCTGACAGATACCGATACTAGCGCTGGTATGCATGATGCTCATAACATTGAGCAAAGCGATGATAAAGATGGCAACCTGTATGAGCTGCTAGAGCAAATCCAGCAGTTCTATCAGCACAATCTGACCACGCATCCCCATGCCAAACACTACTTTTTATCGCGCGGTATTACAGAAGATATCTTTGAGACCTTTGGTCTTGGCTATGCGCCATTTGGTTGGCAGCATCTTGAGCATCAATTTCCGCAGGATATTGAGGGTCTAAAAGCCTTAGGATTGGTACGTCAATCAGAGTCTGGCCGCGACTACGATCTATTGCGCGACCGAGTCATCTTCCCAATTCGTGATAATCAAGGCCGCACCATTGGCTTTGGTGGTCGGGCGCTCGATGACGAAGTAAAACCTAAATATATTAACTCCTCAGACTCGCCCGTCTTTCATAAGCAGCATGTACTATACGGCTATTATGAATCACGTCAGCAGCGCGCAGACAGTTGGTTGGTCGTCGAGGGCTATATGGATGTGATCGCCCTTTATCAAGCAGGTATCTATGGGGCAATCGCCTCGATGGGTACAGCGATTAATGAAAGCCAAATATCGCGTCTACTGACACTCAATCCAACGCTTACTTTAAGCTTTGATGGAGATAGCGCAGGCCAAAAAGCGGCTTGGCGTACACTTGAAGTTGCGCTGCCTGTATTGGCCGATGATAAAGAGTTGCGGTTTTTAACCCTGCCTAACAATCATGATCCTGATACTTTTATTAAGAGTCAGGGCAGCGATGCCATGCGTGAGCAAATCGCTAATGCCATGCCGCTATCACAGTATATTTTTGCATACTTGAGTGAGTGTTATGACATGAGTCTGGCTGAAGGTAAAGCCAAGCTTATGTCTCAAGTACGCTCGTTGACGACCGCTTTACCCAAAGGCAGTAGCTTTCGCTATTTGCTCAACAATGACGTTTATCAAAAGCTTGGCGGCAGGCGCAGTCAGAATGTCGAGGCCAAAGATGCGCTGCTAGATTTTGATGGTGATATGACCATCAGTCAGCAATTGCAGCTGTGCTTTTTGTTTCAGCCGCGCGCGTTAATCGATGACCCTATTGAGTCGATTTGGCAACAGTCAGGGATTAATGGCTTACACCTACCTGCTCATATCAAACAAAAAGCATCACCTGACACCCTGCGTCCTCTTGCTTGGGAAGACTTGCAAGATGCTGCCCTGCTAGACATCGTAAGCACTATCAAGCGCTGTCTTAATTACCTACCAAAAGATGTCAATGCAGCGGCGCATTTTATCTTATCGAACGTAAAGCCTGCGACCCAAGACATGCTCAGCCGTAATTGGGGCGGCTTCTATAAAGCGCTAACTGCGCGCAATATTTTGGGGCTTGATGGCCTGATCGAAGAGCTAGTCAGCCAGCTGCTTGAGCGCAACATGAAGAAAAAAATACAAGAGCTGATACAGAACCCAGATCATATTAAGCTTGCGATCGTCCGTAAACAAACCCAATTATTAAATGATTGGCTACGCGCACAGCAGGCAGAGCAATCTGCCCAGATGGTCACTGTGCAGTCTTAATGTTTAATTTCAAATGTTGACCCTTTAAAAGTCTAGCAGCTGCCCCCACTACTAATGATTATGCCCAGTAGCATGAGTCGCTCCCAAATCATTTAGCTGATGGCAAATAATCAGTAAAAAATGGTCGGTAGCTATCACTAGCTCGTGCTTGACGACTGTGGTCTGTGTTAAACTGTGTCGCTGTATATTGACAGCACTGCTTGGTGAATGATTGTGAGCATGCATCGTTAAGCACAAATTTTAGGTATTATTTTACGTATCAGCTTTTAGATACTATTTTTGAGTATTAAATTTTAAGTACTGTATTTTTTTGGGTACTGTATTGAAGTCTTTTTAGCTTTTCTAATTTTTAGCTGTTTATCAGCATTGTTATTGTAGTGTTTTGAGCCTTTATTCATATCAACTCATTTTTGATATTATTGACAACCTCTACGCCATATTTTGATCAATCGATTGATAAGATCAACGCAAAGAGCGAGCGATAGCGAGTCACAATATAAAAATGTCCGATGCAAGTAAGCGAGTATTTATGAACGATAAGTCAGTTTCTAAGTCCACATCTCAACTGGCCACCTTAATCCAAATGGGCAAAGAGCAAGGGTATCTTACCTACGCTGAGGTGAATGACCAGCTGCCCGACTCTATTACCGAAAGCGATCAGATCGAAGACATTGTGCAAATGCTGACCGATGTCGGTATCAAAATCTTTGAATCAGCTCCTGATGCCGATGACATCTTGATGAACGATGATTCAAGTGATGATGATATGGCAGCAGATGAGGCAGCGGCAGTACTCGCCTCTGTTGAAACTGAGCCTGGTCGTACCACTGATCCTGTACGTATGTATATGCGTGAAATGGGTACGGTTGACCTACTAACTCGCGAAGGCGAAATTGCCATTGCTAAGCGTATCGAAGAAGGTATTCGTGATGTACAGCATGCCATGTCTTACTGGCCTGGTACCGTACAGTTTGTCCTTGACGAGTATCAAAAAGTCCAAGACGGCGAAAAAAAGCTATCTGACGTCATCACTGGTTTCTTAGACCCTGAGACCGAAGAAGACAAAATCGCAGCTCAAGAAGCAAAGGAAGCGGCGAAAGAAGAGCGTGAACGCATCAAAGAAGAAAAAGAAAACCCACCGGTTATCAAAGCTAAGGTCAATGCGAAAGCAGCCGCGCTTGATAATGACGACGAAGATGAAGATGACGTTGAAGACGAAGCTGAAGAAGAAACCAGCGGTCTTGATCCAGAAGAAGTTCGTTTACGCCTAGAAGAGATCGAGCATCTATTTATTAAAGCCAAGCAAGCATTGCTTGATTATGGCCGTGGTAGCGTACAGGCTGATACCGCGTATGCCCTACTTGCTGAACGCTTTATGATGTTGAAGCTAAACAACCGCTTGTCAGATCAAGTCATGGCTATCATGCATGACGTCTATGATGACGTGCGTAAGCAAGAGCGTCAGATCATGCGTTTGGTGATTCGCCGTGGTCGTATGCCGCGTGAAGAGTTCCGTAAGACCTTCCCTAGCAATGAAACCAACGTTGATTGGTTGATTGAACGTATCAAAGGTAAGCCTGCATTTGCTGGTACGCTAGAAAAAGTCACTGATGACGTTATTTTATTACAACGTCGTATCCGTGATTATGAGCAGCAGCTCGATATGAAAATCCACGATATGAAAGATGTGGCACGTCGCATGGCTGTTGGTGAAGCAAAAGCTCGCCGCGCGAAAAAAGAAATGGTTGAAGCTAACCTACGTCTGGTTATCTCTATCGCCAAAAAATATACCAATCGTGGTCTACAGTTCTTGGATCTTATCCAAGAAGGTAACATCGGTCTGATGAAAGCCGTTGATAAGTTTGAATATCGCCGTGGTTATAAGTTCTCGACCTATGCCACATGGTGGATTCGTCAGGCGATTACCCGCTCTATTGCTGACCAAGCGCGCACCATTCGTATTCCTGTGCATATGATTGAGACCATCAACAAAATCAACCGTGTCTCACGTCAATTGCTACAAGAAATGGGGCGCGAGCCAACACCTGAGGAATTAGGCGAACGCTTAGAGATGGACGAAGTTAAAGTCCGTAAAGTGTTGAAGATTGCCAAAGAACCTATCTCTATGGAAACTCCGATCGGTGATGATGAAGATTCGCACCTAGGTGATTTTATCGAAGATGGTACGATCTCAAGCCCTGTCGATGATGCGACTGCTGCTGGTCTGCAAGAAGCGACTCGTGATGTACTCGGCAACCTGACTGAGCGTGAAGCGCGTGTCCTAAAAATGCGTTTCGGTATCGATATGCCAACCGATCATACTCTAGAAGAAGTCGGTAAACAGTTCGATGTAACGCGTGAGCGTATTCGTCAGATCGAGGCAAAAGCATTGCGTAAATTGCGTCATCCATCACGTTCTGAGCACTTGCGCTCTTTCCTTGAAAATGATTAGATTCTCAGAGAAATACTGAGCCTAGTTAATAGGTTTCAGATAGTTGCTAGAAATAGAAAAGCTGAGCATGTCTCAGCTTTTTTTGTGCCTGCTTTTTAATTCTAGAAATTATTAACTACTGTATTTATTAATTACAAAGCTCCATAATTGCATAGCCTCCTAGTCATAGATCTCTTTAACCCAAGCGCTCCTTGTTCAATGTACACCCCTATTTTCTTTACCTTCTACTATCTTCTCTTATTCAAAATTATCAAATTATAGATAGACACACTCTTTCAAAAACCACTTTATAGTTGACACTATCAACCTTATTCTATATAGTTGCTTCTATCAACTATATCAAAGAGTTTTTATGTCTAACAATTCATTGAGCGAAACACTACATCAATTGATGCATACCTATACCAATCTACTGCTAGAAGGCATTCGTCAGCAAGGTGTCGAGTTGTCCGTTACTAATATCAGAACCTTAAAAGGTGTCTGCTATAACCCGAATAGCACTGCGCTATCAATCTCTAAACATATACAGCGAGACAAAGCGCAAATCACTCGTGCCTTAAATGACCTTTTAGCAGCTGAGCTAATCTTGAAGACAGATAACCCGCTTGATGGTCGCAGCCAATTACTACAGCTGACCTCTAAAGGCGAAGAAATTATGGCAAAGCTTGATGCAGCAGAAGAATGGACAAGACAGCAATTAACGAAAGATTTAAGCCTCGTAGAGCTTGCCTTATTTTTCCGTGTCAGTCGCACCATGATAGACAACGTTAGCACCAGCAAGACTATCGATAAATAAGTAAGGAAAGATCCATATGAATAACACAATAAATCAAAAACCAGTGCGTGAAATCATGACCGTTGCTCACAAGCAAATGATTACTTCGCACTACATTCGTATATACCTCACAGGCCAAGCAGATACTATTGCCAATATCGCGACCATGACTGTTGGCGCAAATAACAAAGTACTTATCCCTGTCGATAAAGCTCAGCCAATTGACCTAAATGACAATACTACTTTTGTAGTTCGCACTTATACTCATCGCGGCGCTGATGTAGCAAAACAACAGATCTGGATTGATTTTGTCGCTCATGGTGATGAGGCGCCCGCTTCAGGCTGGGCCACTCATGCTGAGGTTGGCGACGAGATCGGTATCTTAATGAAGCCTAAAACCAAAGCGCTTTGTCCCGATGCAGATTATTTTCTACTGATTGGCGATGCCACAGCGATACCAGTGCTCGGCTCGATATTAGAAAGCTTGCCTGACAGTGCGACTGGTCAATGCATCATCGAAGTGCACGGTACAGAAGATGAGCAAGAATTGCCGACAGCAGCCAACATCAACATGACATGGTTACATAACCCAGATCCAACACAAGGCAGTCAATTAATCGACACAGTAAAATCTCTCACATTACCAACTGTAGAACAGAGCCGTTTTGCTTATATCGCTAGCGAATTCTCATCTGTCAAAGCCTTGCGTCATTACCTAAAGGTCGAGCAACAGTGGTCTAAGGATGAGCTATATGCCTTTTCTTACTGGAAAGCAGGTGTTGCAGAAGACCAATCTGTAAGCGATCGACAGGCAGAAAAAAACACCGACTAATTAAACGCTCTTTATGATAGGAAAATAACGATGGCTCCAAATACTATGCCAGTAAATACCGAGACCCTGCTCATTGATGGTTCTAAAAGTGGTAGCGCTAAGAATGATGGCACTAAAAAAACACCGTTTATAGTGGTCAACTAATTTAGGACACCTGATAAGAGGTTTTTGTTAAAGTAGCGTTTCTCTTTTTCTAGCGGTGTTAAATAATTGTTGAAAGTATGCGGTCTCACGGTTTGATAATAGCCCCAGATATAATCAGCAATGGCGCTTTTAGCCTCAGCGATATTCTCATAACCACCTTTTGGCATCCATTCTGTTTTAAAGCTTCTAAAGAATCGTTCGGTTGGGGCGTTATCCCAACAGTTTCCGCGACGGCTCATACTTTGCGTCATGCCATTACAACTAGCAACGGATTCAGCAAATGTCTTACTGGTGTAATGGGTTCCCTGATCAGAGTGAAATAGCACATTACTTGGTTTTAGGCGCGTCTCATACGCCATCTGCAGCGCTTTGGTTGTCAGTATGCTGTCAGGCGAATCTGACACCGCAAAGCCCACTACACGCCGAGCATATAAATCTAACACCACAGCAAGATAACACCAGCCGCCTTTGATGCGAATATAGGTCACATCGCCCGTCCAGACTTGATTGGGTGCTGTTGGGCTAAAGTTACGGTTCAATAGGTTTCCATGGATTTTATGCGTGTTATCAGCGTGCTTATATTTATGCGTCTTCAATTGACAGCTTTTAAGCCCCATCTGCGCCATAAGTTTACCTACCATATAACGGGTCAGCTTGATGCCGTGTTCATTCATCATGATGGCGGCAATACTACGAGCGCCTGCTGAGTGCTTTGAATCGTTGAATATTTGGCGTATTAAGGCTTTGATTTTGACGGCTTCAAGGCTAATTGGCTTGGGCTTTAGTCCATAGTAGTAACTGCTTTTCATCACGCCAAACAGCTTGCACAGAAGGCTTTTATTGACCTGTTTGTCTTGCTCTGCAAGCTGACTAATTAGCGATAGCCGTTCAGGCTGTCCAATGCCAGCAGAGCGGAAGCCTTTTTTAGAATATCGCGCTCCATAGTGAGTCGTTTAACCTGCTTACGCAGCTCTTGAAGCTCGCGCTGTTCATCCGTTAAAGCATTGCCGACTTTAGGTGCTTGGCCACTCATTTCTTGACGGTACTGACTCAGCCATTTCTGCAGAGTGGATTTACCTATTCCTAAAGAATCGGCCACGTCAGGTATTTTACGTTTGTGGTCAACAACTAAGCTGATGGCTTCTAATTTGAATTCTCGGGTATATTGGTTGCGTTTGTTGGTCATACTATTTTCCTTCTTTGGGTTAGTATAACCTCTTAGCAGCTGTCCAAGTTTATTATGCCACTACACTAATACTATTTTACTGCTGGTTTGGCAAAGAACTAACGTGTATTTAATAAGTCAGTCGTAACAACGTTTACTGTTAGATTCGATTTAAAACAATCTTTTTTTACCCGTCATATATTGTTACTATTCGACAATATTCCGATGACTAGACAGTACAACTGTCATAATTAATCTAGTTTTGGCTGTATACTCTACTGTTATAGAAACGTATAGTCAGCAGATAAACGCTAGTTATAAGCTGTATGCTACTAGTAGCCGTTTATTTGTATATGGTTGACACATTGGCGGTAAATAAACACTACTCCGTTTTGGTGTCTAGACCCATAATGAGTAAGCTAAAAATCCAATGTTCCACTCTGACAGTTGTTGATTATTAACTAGGTATCGATATCACACATTTTATGAATACAGAAAACATAATATCTGCACTTAACAACCCCATGCGTCGTCAAATCATAAAGTGGTTGAAGGACAGGTCGAACTTTCCAGCGTCATTACCAGAGCATGCTAATTTGGATGGAGTATGCGTCAGCTACATTCAAGAAAAAGCTGGATTGTCGCAGTCAACCATTTCAAACTATATGGGTGTGTTAAAAAGAGCAGGATTGGTTACGTCCGAACGCCATGGACAATGGACGTTTTATCAGCGTCATGAAGCTAACATCGAAGCATTTCTCAATGAAGTTGAAAAAGAGCTGTTAAAGCTTTAAAAATTTCTCATAATCTTTAGAGTCACTTTGATCTAATCTAGAACATCTAGATACTTCAATATAACGATTAACTATCTTCATACCGCATCATCCAAACCAGTACTTCTTCCCTTCTAGCTATTCCTTCTCTTCTGCCATCCTATTAGCTTGTAAAAACTTTATCCATAAAAGAATATAGTCTTCTAATCAGGTTTTAATCTGCATAAAAAAAGCCGAGATATACTCAGCTTTTTTGTATTTGTCAATATGACACTATTGATACATAGCTAATTTAATGCGCGCCTAAGCTTTGCTCAGCATCTGGCTTATCATGCACACCGAAATTGTCTATCATCGCCTGGCTCGCCTCGTTCAAACCGATGAGCTCTACCTCAGTGCCTTCACGGCGAAATTTAATAATCACTTTATCTATGGCGGCGACTGCTGTCACGTCCAAAAAATGCACGCGCGATACATCAATGACCACGTTAGAGACAGACTCTTTAATATCAAAGGAATCAATCATACGCTCTGCTGATGAGAAAAATACTTGTCCATCAACTCGATAATAACGCGTTTGCGCTGCTTCATCCATGTGACTATGCACACTCATATAGCGCTCAATCTTATTGGCAAAGAACAGTGCTGACAGCAGCACGCCAATCAATACGCCATAGGCCAAGTTATGCGTTGCGACCACCACAGCAACGGTCGTAATCATAACCAAATTACTTTGCAGTGGCTTGGTTTTTAGCTCCCTAAAGGAACCCCAGTTAAAAGTACCGATAGACACCATAATCATCACAGCGACTAATGCGGCCATTGGAATAATCTTTAACCAATCACTTAAAAACACCACCATCAGTAATAAAAATATGCCTGCAACTAAGGTAGAAAGACGTGTATAACCACCTGATTTGACATTGATGATCGACTGGCCAATCATCGCACAGCCTGCCATCCCGCCAAAAAAGCTACTAACCACATTGGCAATACCTTGGCCTTTACACTCTTGCGTACGGTCGCCTTTGGTATCGGTCAAATCATCTACGATAGTCATGGTCATCATAGACTCAAGTAAGCCCACTATCGCCAAACTGATAGAGTACGGGAAAATAATGATCAACGTATCTAAGTTCAACAGGATATCAGGTATCAAAAACATCGGCAGGGTATCAGGTAGCTGACCCATATCATTGATGGTTCGAGCCTCTGCACCTAATAAGATAGCTATAGCCGTAACTAGTACAATACTGACCAATGGCGATGGAATCACTTTACCGATCTTTGGAATATATGGATAGCCATAGATAATGACTAGACCTAGCGCCACAAGACCGTATACGTGTACTAGGTTTGAACCTGCCTGCGGCATCAGCTCAGGAACCTGTGACATAAAAATCAAAATAGCCAAGGCATTGATAAAGCCCAGTACCACAGATTGCGACACATATTTCATCAGATTCCCCAGCTTTAAGAAGCCAAATATAATCTGTATAACACCTGTCAGCACACTGGCTGCTAACAAGTACTGCAATCCATAATCCTTGACCAGCGTCACCATTAGTAACGCCATCGCACCCGTCGCCGCCGAAATCATCGCTGGACGACCGCCGACAAACGCAATCACTACTGCGATACAAAATGAGGCATAAAGCCCTACTTGGGGATCGACACCAGCAATGATAGAAAACGCAATCGCTTCAGGAATAAGCGCCAAAGCGACGACCATGCCAGCCAAGACATCGCCGCGCGCATTGGATAGCCAATGCTCTTTAATTGTATTTAACGTATTTAACTCAGTTTTGGGTAACTGCTTTAGTCTGTCAATAAACGAGGTATCTAATCATTATTTGGAAAACATTTAATTGGAAAGCATCTAAAAAGTAGTTAAAAATCAGCTCACATGAAAAGTCTGACACATTTCTATCTAAGCACATTGCCATCTAGACAAGTTGCTCATTACCTATTAGATAATAAATATAAAAATGTGAACGATCATAGTTAGCGAGTTGTCGTCATAACGTACTTTTAGTGATGCAATTTTCACGATCCACTAGATATATCGAATAGTGATACAAACGTTAAAGCAGTGCGTGCGCACAAGAAAAAGCGTTAGACGCTTTATGAGAGTAATTGCTATAGGAAGCAATCATTACTGAGGAGAGGGTCAGCTAGGGTGGCGTATTCATCTTTGTGGTAACAGCTTTTATAGAGTTAAAGAGTGATATCTTGCGTCATTTTAACATACATAAAGTGGATTAATAAAAACATCTCCCTTTTGGCGAGGATTTAACTTTTTGGCTATCCCAATTACCGAGCTTAAGTGACCACCCTACTTCTTAGTTTGAATAAATTTATAGTCTTTTGGGCTTTACAGATCTTGATTCTGTATTAGAATTACACGAGACATTGAAGAGTGTCTCCATATACCCCATCGCTAGGAAGCTGACATGATTGTCCGGCAAACACCCCACCCGTTTAAGATATTTTTCGCCCTTCGCGGTTCAATCATTCCAAAAATATATCCGCAGCTGCTATTGGTTACCATCCTTAGTACAGCCATTACCATTATTCAACACTGGATTCCTGACTCTTTTCCTTATTATGGTATCGCCACTTTTACCTTATTAGGGATTGCATTATCGCTGTTTTTGGGATTTCGAAATAATGCCAGCTATCAGCGTTGGTGGGAAGCACGGATGCTATGGGGCCAGTTGGTATATGATGCTCGCAGCTTAACGCGCCAAGTCCTATCCTTTATAGATGATGATAACGAGCATGGTCGTGAGACTCAGCGCACCATGGTATATCTGACCATTGCTTTTGCACATGCTGTACGCCACAGGCTGCGTGGTACGCCACCTTGGGCGGACATAGATCCCTTTGTCGCATCCATACATCATGATCGTATGCGCCAAGCAAAAAATGTCCCTGACCATATAATGCGCCTCATGGGTAAGCATCTCGGCGATATTCGGCGTCAAGGACTGGTCTCAGAGCAAGTCATCCAAAACATGGATGAGCGCCTGACCTCTATGACGATTGTCTTGGCAGCCTGCGAGCGCATTCATAACACACCGCTACCTTTTGCTTATATGCTGCTGGTACATCGTACGACCTACTTGTATTGCATCATGCTGCCTTTTGGCTTGGTCGCCTCGCTTGGTTGGGCAACGCCCTTGGTTTGTGCCGTGATTGCTTATACGTTTTTTGGGTTAGATGCATTGAGTGAAGAGCTAGAAGAGCCGTTTGGTTTGGCAGCCAACCAACTTCCATTGACGGCATTGTCCCGCACTATCGAGATCAATCTGCGAGAAGCGCTGGGAGAAACCAATCTGCCGACTGATATTATGCCTATTGATGGTTATTTGCCGTAAATATTGCCGTCATCTAAGCGCCATACAATAAACGAGCGGCAAACGTAACTTGAATAATCTACCGCACGCCACTATAAATAGCAGACAAAGGTACTGTAGGTAAAATCTCTACTCTAACCAGCTGATTTATTCAAAAATATTATCTATAAAAGCGAGGCTCATATCATGAGTGATGATTCAAAAAATAACAACGACAACGTCGACAACAATGTAAATAACCCAACCAGCAATCAGCCATCAGTGAAAGTCACTGATCTGACGCCGAATAAAGGCGTTCTAAAAGGCAAAAAAACAGACATTCAAAATCCTGAGCTTTGGGAGTTCCCAATGAACTACCCACTCAGCATCATTGGTCATGAAGGTGAGCACGAGAGCCTGCTTAATGAAATCAAGCTGATCTTGGGTAGCCAATTCCCTGATTTTGATTTGGCGTCTATCGAAGTTAAGCCGTCTAAAACGGGTCGTTTTCACTCAGCACGGGTTAATTTGCACCTAACTGCTGCGGAGCAAGTAAATGCGCTTTATGCCTCACTCGATAATGCAAAAACGGTTCGTATTGTTTTATAAGTCGCATAGAAAACTTTAACGCCTTTTTAGTCCAAATCGTCACTCGCTAGTAATAAGATATGGGTGGCGATTTTTTGTGGTTTGATGTACAATCTGCGCCCGCATTATTGCCGCCATGACTCCTATTATCAGTCGACAATAACCGAGAGAATGAAAAGTAAATCTCACGATATTTTTACAAAAATTTTATTATTGACCGCATTTGCGTCTAACCCTTATCCCATCGTCCTTTGCCAAAATTTGGACTGCCTACAACCTTGTAGCAACATAGTTTTATTCTAAAATCAATATAGTATTTTCAAAATTTTCCCGCTATATTGTGCCTACCAATTAACAAACACGCTATATGTAGTACTCAGTGATTTTAACCGTCACTATGAGTAGTGGTAGCTTTTTGTCCAAAAAAACCAGCTAGCACAACCCCACATAATAGCGTTATAAAGAATGTCTGCCACTGATTCAGCGCGCAGCATCACAATAAGCAATCAAAATAGAGGCCAGCATGACACATATTGACAAAATCCAAGTAACCAAACGTGATGGACGTTTAGAGCCTATTGATTTAGACAAAATTCACAAGGTAATCGCATGGGCTGCGGATGGCTTGGACAACGTGTCTGTGTCTCAAGTTGAGCTAAAGTCGCACATTCAGTTTTATGAAGGTATCAAGACTCGTGACATTCACGAAACCATCATCAAATCTGCCGCCGACCTAATTTCTGAAACCACGCCTGACTATCAGTATCTGGCTGCGCGTTTGGCCATCTTCCATTTACGTAAGATTGCTTATAACAAATTTACCCCGCCGCACCTATATGACCATGTCAAAACCCTGACTGATGCTGGCAAATACGATCAGCATATCTTAGCTGACTATAGCCGTGCTGAATTTGATGAGCTAGAAGAATATCTGGATCACTGGCGCGATATGAACCTTGCTTATGCCGCTGTTGAGCAAATGGCAGGCAAATATCTCGTGCAAGACCGCGTGAGTAAGACTGTCTATGAGAGCCCGCAGTTCTTATACATGCTGGTCGGTATGTGTCTGTTTAGCCAATACGACAAGTCAGATCGTCTTGATTTCGTCAAACGCTTCTATGATGCGACTTCAGAATTCAAAATCTCACTACCAACCCCTATCATGTCAGGCGTACGTACGCCATCGCGCCAGTTTAGCTCGTGCGTATTGATCGAATGTGGTGATAGCCTAGACTCAATCAACGCCACCACTAGCGCCATTGTACGCTATGTATCACAGCGTGCTGGTATCGGCATCAATGCAGGTCGTATCCGCGCCCTTGGTAGCCCTATCCGTGGTGGCGAAGCACAGCATACTGGTTGTATCCCGTTCTACAAACTGTTCCAGACTGCGGTGAAATGCTGCTCACAAGGCGGCGTACGTGGCGGTGCTGCGACTCTATTTTATCCGCTATGGCATTTAGAAGTTGAGTCATTACTGGTACTGAAAAACAACCGCGGCGTCGAAGACAACCGTGTCCGTCATATGGACTACGGCGTACAGTTAAACAAAACGATGTATACACGCCTAATCAAAGGCCAAGACATCTCGCTATTCTCACCAGGTGACACGCCAGGCTTGTATGATGCGTTCTTTGAAGATCAAGACAAGTTCGAAGAGTTGTATACCAAATACGAAAATGATCCTAACGTACGTAGCCGTCAAATCCCAGCAGTAGATTTGTTCAGCCTGATGATGCAAGAGCGCGCCAGCACGGGTCGTATCTATATCCAAAACGTCGATCATTGCAACACGCATAGCCCATTTGACGCGACGGTTGCCCCGATTCGCCAGTCAAACCTATGTATGGAAATCGCGCTACCGACTAAGCCACTTGATAACATCAATGACGAAGAAGGCGAAATCGCACTTTGTACGCTATCAGCGGTCAACTTGGGTAAAGTCGAAAACGTCAGCGACATCGAAGAGCCAGCTGAGCTAATCGTCCGTGCGCTTGATGCCCTGCTCGACTATCAAGACTATCCAGTAAAAGCCGCTCAAAACGGCAGCATGCGTCGCCGTACGCTAGGTGTGGGCGTGATTAACTATGCTTACTACTTAGCTAAGAATGGCGCACGCTACTCTGACGACAGCGCGCTTGGTCTGACCCATCAGACGTTTGAAGCGTTGCAGTTCTATCTCTTAAAAGCGTCAAACAAATTGGCAAAAGAGCAAGGCGCGTGCCCTGCGTTCAATGAGACTACATACTCGCAAGGCATCTTGCCGATTGATACGTACAAAGCCGACTTGGACAAAATCTGTCAAGAGCCGCTACATCTCGATTGGGAAACGCTACGTGGCGAGATCACTGAGCACGGTCTACGCAACTCTACCCTAACCGCCTTGATGCCGTCTGAGACCTCTAGTCAGATCGCCAACGCGACCAACGGTATCGAGCCACCACGTGGTCTGGTCTCTATCAAAGCGTCAAAAGATGGCATCCTAAAGCAAGTCGTGCCTGAGATTGATAAGCTAAAAGATCAGTACGAACTACTATGGCAAATGCCAAACAATGACGGTTACCTAAAATTGGTCGCTATCATGCAAAAATTCGTCGATCAAAGTATCTCTGCCAATACCAACTACGACCCAGTTCGTTATGCAGGTGGCCGTGTACCGATGAAAATATTGCTAAAAGACTTGCTAAACGCTTATAAAATGGGCGTGAAGACGTTGTACTACCATAATACTCGTGATGGTGCGAACGATGCCCAAGCGGATATGGAAGATGATTGTGCTGGCGGGGCTTGTAAAATCTAAGTTTTGATGAATGGCGGGTTTGGCTTTTGAGTTAAGTCCGCCGTTTTGTAACGAACTATACAAGACTAAAGCGAATTATAGAGCGGCTATAGCATTGAAAGTTGAGCCAAAAAATGGAATTTTAATATAGGCGCTAACTATGTCATCTGATTTATTTGGATTAGACAGTGTATTAAAAATTAAAAAAAGTGGAGTCAGAAACGTTTTTACTCCTCATACCCCTATTAACAGATTTGATCATTTTTTCGGTAGAGAAAAAGATGTAAAGAGAATGATTAGTCTAATTGATAGTCCAGGTCAACACATATTGCTTTATGGTGATAGAGGAGTAGGAAAAACCTCTTTAGCGAAAACAACATGTTCCTTCATTCTTAATAAGATTAATAAAGGTCTATTTTTTACTAAAAGTTGTGACAGTGAAGATGTGTTTAGCTCTTTGTTTCTTGAACCTTTGCAACATATAGGTTGTGATACCTCTATTCAAAGTATAACCAAATCCTTGAAGCAAACAGGTGACGCATCATTAAATGTAGTAGCAGCTAAGGCTGGATTACAGAGTGAAAGGCAATCAAGTACAGTCTTTAAAAATCCTGCGAATTTGAACTCACCGTTTTGGATTGCAAACCAATTAAAAGGCCTAGACTGTATTTTCCTTTTGGATGAAGTGGATACTCTTGTCAATGTAGAAGATAAGCATAAATTGGCAGAGCTTATTAAAGCACTTAGCGACTTAGACTCATCGTTCAAGATTATACTAGTAGGAATTGCAAAAACTGCTAGTGACTTAACAGCAGGTCATCAATCAGTTCAAAGATGTTTGAAGGAAATTCGTCTTGAAAGAATGGACGATGAAGACATTAGAAAAATCATTCTAAATGGCATGAGACAAATTGAAAAACGCCCAATTGATGATGTTGTAGACAAGATTGTTAATATAAGTTCAGGCTTTCCTCACTTTGCACATTTAATATGTTTGAAATGTGCTGAAATAGCTATTGAGACCAATAAAACGCATATAGAAAGCGAAATTCTAGACAGAGCACTTGATTATGCAGCAACAGACTCAGAAGGCACATTAACTGAATCAGTAGATGCTATATTAAGAACTATAAATAAGCCTCAAGATTACAAATTGCTTCTATTAGCAGCAGCTAACTGTCAAAAAAGAGACTTTAGAAGTAGTGAAGTAACTTCGAAATTTAAAAAGCTATTTAATATTGATATCACATCTGCAAAACTTAGTAAAAGATTATCGAAGTTGACCAATGAAGATGTTAGTAATTCTATCCTTATAAAAACTGGTAGAGGTTGCTTTTCTTTTCAAGATCCAAGAATGCCTAGCTTTATTAAAATTTCTTTTAATAACTCTAGAATTATACCTGCTTAGTTGTAGGGTGAGCCCAGCGCATCGATGATATAAAAACTGTATTTAAAGGTGCGCGAGGCGCACCCTACAGAACATGTATAAATAGTAGAGTCTTTATAGAAGTATAAGCCCCGCCCTAACAAGGCTTTTTAGCCGCGACTATAGCGGTATCCTGCTGACGACGATGGCGATGCAGTCCGTGACTGGACGTAGTATCGAGACAACAGGAATGCGGTCAGACACGATAGACTGTACGCCAGCGGCAAGGCAGATACAAGCGGTAGGCGGGATTGGCTACTGTTATAATCAAAACATACAGACAGAATAAAACGACGGAGGTCATGTGCAATATACCGCAATCATCAAAGACGGTGGTTTGTTTATCCCAAACGTATTTTCAGACCTAAACGATGGTGGCTCGCATATCGTACAAGTCGAGGTTGATATTGCAGAGGTGCGTCAGCAGTTAGGTGTGAATGAAGCACCAAAGACAACTATCGCCAAAAAAAGCGTAGCAAAAGCAGTCAAAAAGCCAGTATCGAGAGCGGCTAAAAAAGACTTAAAAATAGCAGCAGAAGAGTCTGATGTGAGTACCCTACGCAAAAGCGCGCTTGATGAACTAGAAGCACTCGATGATAGTGAACTGAGCGAGATATTCAAAGCCTATATGAACGATGGGCAAGAGTCGTCACAGATATCACTAGAGAACCTCTAAGCTAAAACGCTATAATTCAAAAACGTGTCATAACCTCAAATCAAAACCAGTCAAACCCCTATAAATTAATAACCGTATCACTTATAAAGGCAGTCTCATGACTTACTCGATTTTTTCTCAAACGCCAAACAATGCGCTAAAAGAGCCGATGTTCTTTGGTCAGCCCGTCAACGTGGCGCGCTATGACCAACAAAAGCACCCTATCTTTGAGCAATTGATTGAAAAGCAGCTATCGTTCTTTTGGCGTCCAGAAGAAGTCGATGTATCACGCGATCGTATCGACTTTAGCAATCTGTCCTCGCATGAGCAGCACATATTTTTGAGCAACCTCAAGTACCAGACCCTACTCGACTCTATCCAAGGTCGTAGTCCAAACGTGGTGCTACTGCCGCTGGTGTCTATCCCTGAGCTTGAAACGTGGATTGAGACATGGTCGTTCTCTGAGACCATTCACTCACGCAGCTATACGCATATCATCCGTAATATCGTCAACGATCCCGGTATTGTGTTTGACGATATTATGCAAAACGAGCACATTTTAGAGCGTGCTTCAGACATCGCTCAATATTATGACGAGCTGTATCGCAATTCGCAGCTGTATAGCCTGTACGGTGCTGGTACGCACAATATCAACGGTAAAGAAATCACCGTCGACTTAAAGTCACTTAAGAAGCAAATGTATCTGTGCATTATGGCGGTCAACGTCTTAGAAGCCATTCGCTTTTATGTGTCGTTTGCCTGCTCGTTTGCCTTTGCTGAGCGTAAGCTGATGGAAGGTAATGCCAAAATCATTAAACTCATCGCTCGTGATGAAGCGCTGCATTTGACTGGTACGCAGCATATGCTAAACCTCATGCGCAACGGTCGTGACGATCCCGAGATGGTCGAAATTGCCGCAGAGTGCTATGAGGAAAGCATCGAGATATTCCGCAAGGCGGCTGAGCAAGAAAAAGAATGGGCAGGTTATCTGTTCAAAGACGGCTCGATGATTGGTCTGAATAAAGACATTCTGTGCCAATATATCGAATACATCACCAACTTGCGTATGGAAGCGGTGGGCTTGCCATCAGCTTTCCCGAAATCAAAATCAAATCCGATTCCTTGGATCAATACGTGGTTGTCGTCTGACAATGTACAGGTCGCACCGCAAGAAACCGAAATCAGCTCGTACTTGGTCGGTCAGATTGATTCGGACTTATCAGACAGTGATTTTGATGATTTTGAGCTTTAGGCTTTAGTAGCTTTACGCTTTTTACATAGGATTTATCATGACTTGGGTAATGACCAGTAAAAAACAATTCTATTTGCATGATAATGAGAGTCTACTCGATGGACTGTTGCGCACCGGACATGAGGTCAATTATCAGTGCAAGGAAGGCTACTGTGGTAGCTGCCGAGTCAAGCGCATTGCCAGCTCGCATACGGTCGATTACCCGTTTGCTCCGCTTGCGATGATTGAGGACGATGAGATCCTACCCTGCTGCTGCCGTGTGCAAGGGGTGATTTATATCAACCACGAACCAATCGAGAAATAACCTCTCATTTATAAAACGTTAAGATCAATAAAAAGCGCGCTATCTACATAAGATAACGCGCTTTTTTTATGCTAATAATCTTTTTGAGCCCTTGCGCCAATTATTCTGACCCAAGAAACTACTGAGCCACGCCATCTTGGTCAAACAGTTTTAGCAGCTCTTCACGCATACGGTCACGCTCGGCTTCTGACATCATGGGCGTCTCTTGTCCACCGTCTTGCATGTTGGGTTGACCAAGACCATTCATGGTCTCATCTTCGATAATAACAGGGCGCTCGACTGGCTCTTGCACAGGACGCTCCTCTAACAGTATCTTCACTTGCGCATTTTTACCACGGCGTAATATCTGGGCGTTTAGCTCAGTATTGGGTGGTTTGCGAGCGACATACTGAATCAGCGTGTTGGCATCGGTCATCTCAACGCCATCAATCGTCAGGATAATATCGCCAACGCGCAGACCACTCTTGGCAGCTGGACCTTTATCGATAACATTTAGCACTTCTACACCCGTCGAGGTTTCAAGCTGCGTCGGATCCCGAAGCTGCGACTGTATCTCAATACCTAGCCAGCCGCGACTGACCTTACCATCTTTGATCAGAGCATTCATCACTTGCTCAACTAGGGCGGTCGGGATAGCAAAACCAATGCCCATCGAGCCACCAGAGCGTGAGTAAATAGCCGTATTAATACCAACCAATTCACCGCGCGCATCAACCAGTGCGCCGCCCGAGTTACCGGGATTGATAGCGGCATCGGTTTGGATAAAGTCTTCAAACTTATTGACCCCAAGTCCAGTACGACCCGTTGCTGAAATAATCCCTTGCGTCACTGTTTGACCGACACCGAACGGATTACCAATCGCTAATGCAATGTCTCCCACTTTGATAGGTTCTTCACGGAAGCCTAACGGTGTCAATCCAGTCATGTCGACCCGAATCACTGCCAAATCACTGTCTGGGTCGGTACCGATAAGCTTAGCGCGACTCTTACGACCATCATTAAAGGCAACGGTAATCTCATCTGCCTTTTCGATTACGTGCGCATTGGTGACGATAAAGCCGTCTTCTGACACAATCACACCCGAGCCCAAGTTGGTTGGGCCTTGATCTTGTGGCGGTCCACCATGGAACTCAAAGAAGCGGCGCAACACAGGATCATCCATATAAGGATGCTCCGCCATTGTCTGTGTCGTATAGATGTTGACCACTGACTGCGACGCACGGCTAACGGCATTATGATAAGAGGAAATAGGCGTTGGCGTATCGGCTACAGGTTCCGACGCTGCCTGCTCAGCAGCCGAGGTTCTTGGTGGCTCCCAAGTGGCTTCTGACGGCGTTTTCATACTGGTGAATAACCAGATAAACGCTGCAAGCACTAACAGTAATAAAATCCACGGTAACCATTTTAATAGAGACGTCTTGTTGTTGGTGTTCGGGGCTGGCGACATAGATAAAACCTCTATAAATTTGATACAAACAGGCAATGACCAATAAGATGAGACACTTTGTGCTAAGTAGATACTATTGAGTGGCTGGCTGTGCTTAACGGATTACAAGTATGGATTACAAGCACTGATTAAAACCTAATAATCAGGCAAACTCACGTATGCAAATTATACCCGCCCATGCCTTTAATTGGTAACGTATCGTGTACCATTTGAGTTATTAGCCTTGTCTACTCTTTGACACCACCATGTTAAAATGATGACTATAAAAAGGCATCTGCTTAAAGGCATCTGCTTTTAGTCATGATTAATCAAGCACCACATTGACCAACGAAATCAATCAATCAAATTGATAAATTGACGCTATAAAATGAAACATGATAAAGATGAAACGCCATAACAATACAACGCCACGACAAGGAAAAACGATGACAGCCAATGATAGCTTAACTGTCCCAACCAATACAATTGTTACCGCGCAAAGCTTAGCCACTTTTTGCGACGAGTATCTGTCTGCTAGCGCCTTTCAAGACTATGCGCCAAACGGTCTACAAGTAGATGGCGGACGTCCGATTCAGCGTATCGTTACGGGTGTGACCGCCTGTGAAGCTTTAATTGATGCCGCTATTGCTGATAACGCCAGCGCTATTATGGTGCATCATGGTTATTTTTGGAAAGGGGAACCCGCGCCCATTACGGGTATGAAAGGTCGACGTATCCGTAAATTAATGCAGCACGGCATATCGATGCTTGGCTATCACTTACCCCTAGATGCCCATCCAGTTATTGGCAACAACGCAAAACTTGCCGACTTGCTCGATATGACAGTTATTGGGCCCCTTTATCCTCATGAGGCGCACCCTGTTGGTAATATTGCGATTTGTGAGCCACAGAATGCTCAAAGTCTTATTGCTCAAATTACCAAGGCATTAGGGCGTATACCCTTACATATTTCGGCCAACTATAAAACCGCTACCAATACTGATGATGAGCGACCGAACGATAGGCTTATCGAGCGTGTGGGCATTTGCACAGGCGGCGCGCAAGACATGATTGAGCAAGCGGCCTTGATGGGTTGTGATGCTTTTATTTCTGGTGAAATATCCGAGCGTACCACGCATATCGCGCGTGAGCTGGGCATTGATTATTTTGCTTGTGGTCATCACGCAACTGAACGTGGTGGCATTCAAGCATTAGGCGATATCATTGCTCAGCAATTTGGACTACCAGTAACATTTATTGATATTGATAATCCAGCCTAGCTTTTACAATCAGTCATTACACTTAGTCTTAGTCATTACGATTAGTCATTATAAAGATGAGCAAAACAGTGCACTCATTCGAATAAACGATATTCAGTCTGTTACGTATGTTAATAAAACTTTAGCGAATGTAGCGATAACGAGTGGATTTCTTACCGTCTATAGCCTAATTGTTAAGTTTTATCGCTCTTTTCTTAACTTAACTTGAATAATCTACGATATAACCGCATATTGGTACTTGAAGAAAGAACGTTTTGTCATGAAACTTCCCATTTATTACAGCTTCCGGTTATGGCACTAAAATAATGCTGGTAGTTGTTTAAGACTTTATCATGCTATATCAGCGATAAGTTTTTAAGCCGCTACCCATTGAAATACTATGTTTGCACTATATATGTTAGCAGCATGGTATTTTTTTATTTTTGGTGTCGCGATGACGGTATGACATAGTCAGTTTGATAGACAGCTATAAACTATCCATTCTGGTTATTTTGCTTACCTTCATTGCTGGACAAACAACTTTAGTAGCCAGCTATCCTATTACTAGTAACTTAATATTAGTGATTCAAAGTATAGCCAGCCATCAAAGTTAGCATAGTTAAAACAGATGAATGTATTTGCCTCATTGGCAAAACCTTACATCAATGTTTCAAGCTATGTCTTTGTCTCAATAACTTAATCATGACCTTACCTATGTTTGATATATAGTTGTTTGGCCACTAGCCATATTTAGTTATCGATGAAGGAATCATCTGATTTATATCCTTCGCGTCGTTGTGCGTTCAGTATTTTAAACCAGTACTTATAAACACTGTTTAGAACGCTTTTATGACATATCGATAGCTGGCTGACGACAAACTATCCCACTAACTCTTAGAGAGAGTACGCTAGTGGCGCTATAGTCAAACAAGATAGAGTGGCATTCATCCTATTAAAAATGCCACTCTATTTAAGATACGATATCGATATATGTCAATATTATGCACATATATTTATACGTGTTTTTGCGGTAAGAAGGATGGCTAAAATCAGGAGACATCCATGCAGCGTATTACTTATCGTGTAAAAGTATCTGCGCAAGGGGCCAAACGCCGTATTTCTTATTTACTGCGTCCATCTAAACGCCTACTGAACACCAAAAGTAACATCGTTTCATCCGTTACCCCTATTGCGTCTAATCGTTTTGCCAGAACCAAGAAGCTGGCACAAATCTCTAGCATCGCTCTACTCTCGTTGCCCGCTGAGAGTTTGACGACCATGAACACATCGGTACCAGCCTATGACAATGTCATGCTGGAAAATACCTTGACCATTGCTGCGGTACCAGGCGATAGCACTTACTTTGCTACCGATGGCTTCCAACATGGTTTTGGGTTTGATCTGGTGCGCACTTATGCCGACGAGCTCGGTGTCGATATCAATCTAAAAGCCTACGCCAGTGAAGAAGCGGCACTAAAAGCACTAAGAACCGGCAACGCTGACATGGCATTGACTACGGCTAGCACCAAGCTAAAAAGCCAGCTGAACCTATCGTCTATCAATGTCAGCTGTGGTTATGACTCTAGTCTGACTAAGAATGGTCTACATCCTAAGGTAAGTTGGACGTTTAGCTCATCCAATGATCCACTATCAAGAAAGGCCAGTTACTTTTTGTGCGACAGCATCAAGCTACAAAACACACAAAAACTTGCTGCGTTCTACAATCAAAACTTGCTTAAAGATGCCTATAGTCAGGATCATTTCCAGAGAACGTTGACGGAAAAGTTACCGGACTATCAATCTTCGTTTGAAGAGCAAGCACGCAATTATAATCACGATTGGGAATTGCTGGTCGCGATGGGTTACCAAGAGTCGCATCTTGATGCCAACGCTGTGTCGCCGACTGGTGTACGCGGATTAATGATGCTGACCAATAACACTGCAAAAGCGATGGGCGTCTCAGACCGTGTCGATCCGTACCAAAGCATTGGCGGCGGTGCACGCTATCTAGAGCAAGTAAAAGCAGACTTCTCTGATGTGCCAAAAACTGACCGTATCTGGTTTGCCCTTGCAGGTTATAACATGGGTCCCAATGCGGTAAAAAGAATCCAGCGCGAACTACGAGCTCAAGGTATCGATGATAAGAGCTGGGCGAACGTCTATGCTTATTTAGCAGATAATAGAGCCTCGAATAGCCGCTATGGTCAAGCCATGCACTATGTCAGTAACATCAGAAGCTATCTTGAGACTATTAAAACTCAGACTGTCTAGTCTGTAAATATTACTAGGCAATTTGCAAGCTAAACTTTCACAGTTATTTATTCTTGTTAAATAAAAAAAGCTGCTCTTAAAGCTGCTCTTATAAAGAGCAGCTTTTTTGTGCGATACGATTAATGATTAATATTAATGACGCCTTATGTAAACGGTATCCATTAATATCTTATTCATTAACGATTTGGAACTGTCAGACGCTGACCACGCTGCAACATCGTATCAGCGGCGATATTGTTCATATCAGCCAGCTCTTGTGTTGAGACACCATATTTGCGTGCTAAACCAATCAAGCTATCACCCGAGCCAACCGTGTAGCTTACTGTCGCTTTTGGTACTTTAAGCGTTTGGCCGCGTTGTAGTTGTGCATTGGTCGCTAGATCATTGGTCGCTGCCAAATCCTCTACCGATATGCCAAACTGACGTGCTAGAGCAATTAGGCCATCGCCAGATTTAACTTTGTAGCTTTCAGTATTATCTAATTTCGTACCACTACTTGCTGAGCTACTACTGCTGCTACTAGCAGAGCTGCTGCTTTGGCTGCTACTAGATGCACTTGCCACACTGCCGCTAGCAGGGATGGTAATAGTACGGCCCAATATCAGATTCGAGTTGGTATTCAAGTTATTCGCTGATGCCAAATCACTTAAGCCAATATTGTAACGTTTAGCGACACCCGTTAGCGTATCACCTGATTTTACTTTGTAGCTGACCGCTTTGTCATTCAGCTGACGGTCAACCAACTCTTTAGTAGCAGGAACTTTAATCGTTTGACCACGTTGCAAGCGAGCCTTTGCATCAAAATTGCTGTTTACTGCAGCCAGCTCCGTTGCACTCACTCCGATGCTGTTCGCAATACCAATCAGCGTATCACCTGATTTTACTTTGTAATTGGTGGTCGCGACCGAGCTTGAGCTGTTACTACTACTAGCACTTGTCGTACTTGTAGCATCGAAATCAACACTGGCTGGCACTTTAAGTGTCTGACCAACATATAGCGAACTTGTGCTGTTGATACCGTTGAGACTGGCTAAAGTATCTGTCGACACATTGAATTGACGTGCCAATGCAATTAATCCGTCCCCTGCTTTTACTTTATAGTTTTTGGTCGCAGTGCTTGATTTACTCGGCTTGGTAGAAGGCGCTGCAGGTGTCGTCGCAGGTGTAGTCACTTTACCCGGTATGAGCCATAGTTTCTGACCTTTGAGCAGATCAGCACGGCTGCTCAGGTTGTTATAGCTGGCTAGCTGAGTGACCGATAAGCCAAAACGATTGGCCGTACCGATAAGCGTATCACCGCCTTGTACGACGTAACTGTCAGGCTGACTAGTGGCGGCGTTATTAGCAGTACTCAATGGCTCGATAGTCTTGGCATTATATAGATATAACGTACTGCCAGAGAGCAAATTGGCACTGGCATCTATCTGGTTCCATTCTGCGATATCACGCCAGCTAACCCCTGCTCGACTCGCAATGTTCGAGAGCGTATCGCCACGTTTTACCGTATAAGTGGTACGAGTGCCTTGAGGTTTTGGCTTACTTACCGAGGTTTTAGCAAAGCTAAGTTTCTTCTCTGCGCCGCTCGCTTCTAAGATAGATTGCTGCGTCTGTACGGCTGATAGATTAATGTTGCCATCCGCATTGATGACATTGGTCTCAGAGGTATTTCTCCGGATTTGATTGGCGATGAAATCACGCTCTTCTTTGCTAAGCGGTGGCTCTTGGACAATCGTATTGTTCTGAGTAATTTGAGCTGAGGTAGTCGGTAGACTGTTACTGCTCTTAAGCTCAGCATTGATCTTGTTAGTCTCTGCGGTGGTCAGTGGTGGCTCAGTGCGAGCTGAGGAATTACCACTGTATACCGAGCTGCTAGTCGGTGTCGCAGACGGTGAAATGTAGCTGGTGGTCTGCTGAGGTACACTTGCACTAGCGGCATAATCAGCCAATGCGCTACCAGTAGACGGCAGTGATGAGGCAGTATATGGTTTGTTATTGTAGCTTGGCGTAGTCGCTGTCGTGCTTGAGCTACCTGCGTTGCTTGATGCAAGCACATTGCCTGTACCATTACCTCTGAGCCCACTTAATTTGGCATCGGCATTGAGGCTGACGTCGTTAGGAATGATGACACGCTGCGGACCTGAAGAATCAACACGGCCTGATGTCAGTGCAGTATTTAGACGCTCTAGCTCATCATAGCTGACTCCAGTTAACTGCGATACTTCTGCCAAGCTCACACCATAGTTAACAGGTACACTGCGGAAATGCTGACGGTTAGCGATAGCTGGTAGATACACACCATACTGCTCAGGCTTGGCAACGATTTCGGCTACAGCTAAGAAACGTGGCACATAGTTCATCGTTTCAGTCGGTAATTGAAGTGACCAATAGTCTGTTGGTAGTCCGCGCGCTGCGTTGGCATCGATTGCTTTCTGTACACGACCAGGGCCAGCGTTATAAGCAGCCAATGCTAGCTCCCAACTACCAAACTGGTTGTGCAGTGCTGTCAAAAAGTCATAGGCAGCACGTGTCGATTCAATAACATCGCGACGACCATCATAAGTACTGCTTTGGTTCAAGCCATAAATACGGCCCGTACTTGGAATAAACTGCCATAAGCCCGCGGCTGCCGCACTACTCGTACCACTTGGATCGTAGGAACTCTCGATAACTGGTAACAAGGCAAGCTCTGTTGGGATATTGCGACGCTCCGCCTCTCGTACCGTATGATAGATATAGCGACTGGCACGTGCAGTTAGACGATTTAAATAATCCTGTCTACTGGTAAACCAGCTTTTTTGACCTTCAATACGCTGATTGTAGATTGGCTTACCACCATTCATGCGGTAGCCTGCGCGTAGACGATTCCACAAATCACCATATTGCTGAATAGCAAGCTGGTTACCTTCTACCATGGTCATGTCAGTGGCTTCTAACAAGTCAGCCAACTCATCCAAACTCTCTGCATCTAAAAACGCAGTTGAGTAGTCTGTACTACCTGTATTAGTCCCTTGATTGGCAGGACTTTTGGTGATGACAGATGAGCTATTGATCGCACCTTTGTTTTTTACCGCTGATGTATTGCTACACGCACTAATCAGTAAAGTGGATACCGCAAGCGTCAATGGCAACGCAATAAATGAGCGAGAGTGTGATAGCACAGTAGACATGATATTGGAGGTTTCCTAACGACAGAAATTAATAAGATAAAGTTGATGGATAGTATAGTATGCAATGTAAAGCAAAGACTAGCCTAATATAAAAGATAATAATAGACGCTCAAGTAGCCTATAAAACTAAGTAATGACTATTGTTAGCCAGCTAAGACTTTCTATAGGTCGAAATTGCAGCTAGCTCAATCAGCTATTGTTTATGTTACCTATTATATTTTGAGTCTTGCTTGCTCGATAATGACTTAATTAATAGCCACTTGTGATACAGCGCGCAAGAGCACTGCATTACCAGTAGATAAAGTCAAGGTCACACGAGATGTGGTAACAAATGATACTTGCTGACCATTTTTTACCCAGCTCTCATTGGTCGTCACATTAGCTTTGGCTTGTGAACCAGTAATTACCACATTATCTACCGAAATATCATAGCGATAATTAGACGTATCATTCCAGCTGTTTTGAAGCAGCTTTAAGTACGCATCTTTGTCTAAACTGGTAGATTTACCTTTTCTAGATAAAGAAATAAGCGCGTCATCTGATACAAGGCGCGATACCTGATTAATACTTTGGCTATTCGCTGATGCTTTCATTGCGGCGGCATAGTTCTGGACCAAATCTTCGGTCATAGTTGCCGCTTGTGCATTGATACTGATGGTGCTGGCTACTGCTACGATTGCAGTGATGCTGGCGCTTTTCACCAATAGAGCTAATAGCCTATTTCCCAATAATTTTTTCATGATAATCCTTAGCGATATTTTTTTTCGTTAGTGTCATATATTGACGATTAACGCTCTTTTATCATTTATTTTGGCAGTGTATCTGTATAGATATATCTATATAAGTATACTCATATCATATGCCGAGCCTATCATCGAATTCTCACAGCCATGTGACACCCTGTGTAATTATTGCGAATAAAAACACAGGCTATCAAATCAAATACTCTTAACATTTTATGCTGCAGATTCTAGCTCAAACGGTCAGATGCTTTGTAGCTCTAGCTTGATAGTCAGCCCATAATGAGCTGACCATTGTTAAACCACAATCTTTAGAACCGACAATACTTATGTTTAAGCTATCAACGTTATAGTTTGGCTTCATGAAGGCATCGTTAAAGCTTCGTTAGGACTTAGGTTCGCTGTTACTGTCTTCATACTGTTCATCATCGCTGAGCTTCATGCCTAAACGCTCTACCCGTCTATCCATCATCTGACGAGCCAAGGCCTGCATGTCTTCGACGCGGTCTATCTCATCAACAATCTCAAGACCTAACAATGTCTCAAACACATCTTCTAACGTGACCAAGCCTTTAACTTCACCATATTCACCGACTGTAATCGCAATATGAATACGATTTTTTAGCATCAACTCTAACAAGTCAAACAGCTTCATCTTAGAGAAGACAAAAGTGATGTCGCGCTGAAATTGCGTCAACGGCTTGTGCATAGCATGGTTAACTTTAGCCAGTAGCATGTCGGTTTTTAGGACAAAACCTGTAATGTTATCCAAATCACCATCATAGATTGGCAAGCGAGAAAACGTCAGCTTTGGACGATCAACCAATAGCTCAGCGACGGTCTTATTCTCTTCGAATGCGAGCATCACCGAGCGCGGTGTCATGATATCTTCGACTTTAATAGCGCCAAACGCGAGCAAGTTACGAATGATACGCGACTCTAGTGGGTCAATTTGTCCTGACTCTTCACCGATACTAGCAAGAGCAGCAAACTCACGGCGGCTAAATGTTTGCGGCTCTTTACCGCGTACTAATAGTTTCGTCAGACGCTCTGAGAACCAGATTAACGGGTATAGCAGCATGATGATGCCGCGAACGAAGTAAGCAACCAGACCACTTAGTTGACGCCAGTAAACTGTACCCAAAGTTTTTGGGATAATCTCAGACAAGAATAAGATAGCAAGCGTCATGAGGGCAGAAAACAGACCAAACCACGCACTACCAAAGACGATCGTGGCCTGTGCACCCGCACCGATAGAGCCAAGTGTATGAGCAACGGTATTTAACGTTAAAATAGCGGCTAGTGACTGGTCAATATTGTCCACTTTAAGGCTTTTAAGCATTTCTGCTTTTTTGGGACTGGTTTCTTGTACATCCGCAATAAACGATGGCGTCATGCTCAGCAAAACAGACTCTGCTAATGAACAGACAAAAGAAACGCCAATGGCGAGTAAGACAAAAAATATCAATAAAGAAACGCTAAGCGCAGTTGGTGCTGCCGCCTCGCTGGATGTTGATACAGCACCAGCTGCCCACACTGCCTGCGGTAGCATAAGAATTGCCAATGCAGA
The DNA here is from genome assembly GCF_002836715.1 of Psychrobacter sp. 4Dc. Lineage (GTDB taxonomy): Bacteria > Pseudomonadota > Gammaproteobacteria > Pseudomonadales > Moraxellaceae > Psychrobacter. Next base: position 49,444 of record NZ_PJAT01000076.1, on the reverse strand, counting down.
TAGTGCTGAAAAAGAAGTATAACCAAATCGAGAACTAGTAGTCATTCTCGGGGGAGGTTCTGCAGATGCGTCTTTACGATGAGCGCGCGGACGACATAAACGAGGTACAAACATAAAAGTGGTGAACAAGTTAGGTAACCTAAAAAGAGAAAAAGGAAGATAATGTCATGAGTAATTTATATCGATTTTCAGATTACTATTAATAAAGCAATAGAATGAATCTGTCTATTGTATAAATAGTTACTCAAAGCTGATTTAGCTGATTTAATCGCTATTTCAAAGCCATACTACGCTTTAAAAATCCGTAATATGGTTCAAGATATAGCATACTAAATACAGGCAATCATGGCCATTTGATAGTAGCATTGATGATACCATTTCACAATAAGTCACCATTTTTAAGTTTTTGTTTTTTGATGACTTTTATTACCCTACTATTAACGGTTGTATGACGACATCTTTACTAGCCAATTCATGACAGCTATTTAGCCTGAGGCTTTATATGGATTATCTGAATATAGTAAAATCATTGTTGTCCTATTCGTTGGCTGATAGTATGCCTTGCGCTAAGAAAAACACACTCAGCCTATGATTAACAGTTACCAAGTCTGGGATTTTTTGTTACTATGCGTCTAATTTTATTATTGTCTATGACTTACTGAGAGATATTATGAGCTTATTTATTCAAGCTGCCCATGCTGCACCAGAGACTGCAGGTGCTGCAGGTCTATTCGGTCAGATTTTACTGCCTGTTGCGTTTTTTGCGATTTTTTACTTCTTGGTCATTCGCCCGCAGTCTAAGCGCACCAAAGAGCACCGTGCCATGGTTAACGCATTAACCGTGGGTAGTGAAATTATTTTCGCTGGTGGTTTAATGGGTCGTATCAAAGCAATCGAAGGCGATTATGCCGTTGTGAGCCTAAACAACAATACTGACGTGAAAGTACAACGTGCTTCTGTTATTTCAGTATTGCCTGCTGGCACGATCGAAAGCGTCTAATTAGAATGTTCACTATTTTTTATTAGTGAACATTTATTAGTGAACATTCGATAGTCGTCACATTAATGAATGTAATGACTAAAAAATGACCGTATATGATTTACGGTCATTTTTCGCTATTAACGCAGTAAGGTAAAATTGCTATATAAATTAGGCTTACTGTTTAGATGTCCTATCTTTATCCAAGTCAGCCATATGATTTTTGGTGACCAGATAAACAGACATCTTATTTGCTTTACTGTTTTATGCGTTACTATCATCGCGGATGATCGCAATGGTGCATGATGACGGCTGCTGAACATAGCACTCGACCGTTGCTATCGCTAACTTCCCATCTGCTAACTTGTGGCCTACGTCGCCAGTCGTTTATCAACTTAAAGAAGTGATTATGCAATATCCCGCTTGGAAATACTTACTAATTGCCGTCGTGCTACTCGTTGCCGGTCTATATGCTGCCCCCAACCTTTACCCTGACGAACCTGCTGTGCAGATTACGAGCGCAGCCGCAGGAACTCAGCTATCTGAAGGCATCTTAACCGAGTCTCAAAGCTTACTCGAAGAGGCAGGTCTAGATAACCACGATGGTACGTTTGAGGGCAACAGCGCGCTGGTACGCCTCAACAACCCAGTCGATCAGCTAAAAGCGCAAGAAGTGCTACGTCAAAACTTGGGCGAAGACTATGTTGTTGCCCTTAACCTAGCACAGACGACCCCGCAGTGGCTACGCGATATCGGTGCAAGACCGATGAAGCTTGGTCTCGATTTACGTGGTGGTGTACGCTTTGTACTCGAAGTCGATATGGACAAGGCGCTTGAACAGCGTTTGACCAGTGCCAGTCGTGATATGCGACGTGAGCTACGTGCTGAGCGAGTAGCAATCAAAGGTATCAAAACCGAAGATCGCGGCGTGGTATTGCATTTTGCTGATACTGATACCCGTAACCGTGCCCAGAACGTATTACAAGGCTCAATGAGCAATACGTTTAACTTGCAGTCTTCTATTGATGATCAAGGTCCTGCATTGGTCTTATCGTATAACGATGCGACACTTGACGAAATCAATAGCTACGCGGTCAACCAGAACTTAACGACTCTACGTAACCGTATTGCTGAGCTGGGTGTTACCGAAGCTTTGGTACAGTCGCAAGGTGCTAGCCGTATCGTCGTTGAGCTACCTGGTGTACAAGATACTGCTGAAGCGAAACGTGTACTTGGTCGTACTGCAAACCTTGAGTTCCGTATGGTAGCAGAAGATGCTGATACCTATACTGGCGGCATACCTCCAGCAGGCACAGAAGCATTCCCATTCGAAACTCTTGATGGTCCTCCTGTATTGTTAGATCGTCAAGCGATCGTCACTGGGGACAAAGTAACCAACGCGCAAACTGGCTTGGATGAAAGTGGTTTACCTGAAGTAAGTATTACCTTGGACAGTGCTGGCGGCAAGCTCATGCAGAACGCCACACGTACAGCTGTTGGTCAACAGATGGCTGTATTGTTCATTGAAAACAAACAGAGAATCACTTACGAAGAAGATCCAGCAACCGGTGAGACAACTGAAGTACGCACACCTTACGCTGAAACAAAGGTCATCAACCGCGCCAACATTCAAGCGGTACTGGGTTCATCATTCCGTATTACTGGTCTAGATAGTAGTGCTGAAGCAGCTGAGCTTGCCCTACTGTTACGTTCAGGCGCACTTGCTGCACCGATGTACTTCGTAGAAGAGCGCACTATTGGTCCTTCACTTGGTCAAGAAAACATTGATAAAGGGTTATTCTCTACGCAGGTCGGCTATCTACTAGTCTTCGCGTTTATGATTATCTTCTATCGCTTGTTTGGTGTGATTGCCAACGTTGCGCTAGCCGTTAACGTTATTATTATCATTGCCATTATGTCAATTTTGGGTTCATCACTTACCCTACCTGGTATCGCAGGTATCGTTTTGACCATCGGTATGGCCGTTGATGCCAACGTACTGATTTTTGAGCGAATACGAGAAGAGATTGCCAATGGCGTACGGCCAAAATCAGCCATCGTGGCAGGTTTTGATCGGGCATTTAGTAGTATTTTTGATGCCAACATTACAACCTTATTGGTCGCGTTTATCCTATTTGCGATTGGTACTGGTCCGATTAAAGGCTTTGCGATTACGCTAGCTATTGGTATTGTCAGCTCACTATTCACTGCAATTTTGGTGACACGTGCACTGGTACAAATTGCTTATGGTAAGCGTAAATCCATCAAAAGTCTGAGCATCGGTTAGGAGAATATTATGGCGATCGATAATAACAACCCTTTAGAACAGCAGAATAATCCTGATCGAAATGGCTCAAACGGTGACACGACCAATGCAAGTACGCGTCGCCGTAACAAACCGCGTCGTGATGGTAAAGGTAGCAATACTAAAACCAATAACCCTACTACCGCAAAGTCAGGCAAAAGCCCTAGTCGTCGCGGCGGTAAAGGTCAAAATACCAAAGACAGTCAAGCGCTGTCTACCGCTGTTGATTCTGACGTAATATCAGGTGACGCCGCTGATGATGCCGCAGCTGTTGCTGAAGGTGGCATCAAAGCGGTTGGTAACCAGCGTATCATTCCATTTATGAAGATAGAAAAGCCGATGGCACTACTGTCTTTATTTATGGTGATCGGTAGTATCATTGCTATCGCGGTAAATGGTCTGAACTTAGGACTAGACTTTACTGGTGGTGTCTCTGCTGATGTCCGTTATGAGCAGCCTGTTGAGCAAGTTGCTGTTGTACAAGCGCTGGCAGACAATGGTTTCGATGATGCGGTTGTACAGTACTTAGGTACGCGTGAAGAGCTATTGGTACGTTTGCCTCCTCAGTCTGATAACGTCGATGGGCTAAGCGCAAATCTGACGCAAGCATTGGCCCTACCTGGCAACACCGCTACGATTAGCAACGTTAATATCATCGGTAGCCAAGTTGGTAATGAGGTTTATCTAAACTCAGTCATGGCATTGGTATTGGCACTGGTATGCATGCTTGGCTATGTTGCCTTACGCTTCCAGTTCAAACTGTCTCTAGGTGCCGTACTGTCACTATTTCATGATGCTGTCGTAACCATCGGTGTATTTGCATTGTTTGGCTTCCCATTTGACCTGACGGTATTGGCTGCGGTATTGGCATTGATTGGTTATTCATTGAACGATACGATTGTTGTCTATGACCGTATCCGTGAAAACTTCCGCCGTGTTCGCGGAATTACACCAGAACAGACGATTGATTTGTCATTGACCGAGACACTACGCCGTACGATTATGACCATCTCAACTGTTTTGTTGGTCGTACTAGCTATGCTCTTCTTGGGCGGTGATGGATTGTACTGGTTCTCAGTAGCTCTGTTTATTGGTTTGCTTGCGGGTACTTACTCATCGACTTATATTGCCAGCTCGATTCCGCTGCGCATGGGTCTGTCGCGTGATGACTTTATCGTAAAAGTAAAACCAGAGTTTGAAGAAGAAATCGTTACTTTCAATGATCCAAAAATGTTTGAGCAAGACAACGTCTAGTAAGGTATATTAGATGGATTGATACGTTGAACTAGCGTGTTATCACACTTTATATAATTACTGATTGTACAGCTACAACGTTTAAATAAGAGCACCTGACTCATGAATAATGAGTCTAGGTGCTTTTGTCTTTATAGCTATTTTGTCTCTTATATTAAATGTACTGCCTTACAATTCTATTACCATTTAACGAATATACCTCTTTATCGTTCACGTATAAACGAGTCACCCATGTCAGCTAATTCAGCAACTTCTCACGCGATGCCACCTATTGATACAAGCTATAAACGTATTGTCGCGATTGCGCTGCCTGTACTGCTAGCCAATTTGGCTATGCCATTGCAGAGCGTTATTGATACGGCCATTGTAGGCAACATGAATGACACAGCGAAACTTGCTGGTATGGGTTTGGCCATACAACTGCTGTCGCTATTGCTTGTTAGCTTTAACTTTTTGCAGTATGCATCATCTGGGCTTGCTGCGCAGGCATTGGGACAACTGGCGAATAATACTAGCAATGCATCAGCCGTAACAGTGCCCACACCTTTGCTGTCTATTTTGCAGCGTGCTTTGTTATTAGCATTTGTGATCGGAGCGATATTGCTACTGGCAAAGCCATGGCTGATTGATTTTGGCTTACAAGCACTATCAGCCAATCCTGAGAGTGGACGCGCGGCGAAAACCTATTTAGACGTACGCTTTTGGGGCGTGATTGCGGAGCTGATGAACTTTGCATTTATCGGTTGGTTTGCAGGACAAGGCAAGACCCGTTACATGCTGTATCAGCAAAGCTTTATTGCTGTACTTAATATCGTACTGACTCTGTTTTTTGTATTTGCAATGCAAATGGGATTGGCTGGTGTCGCACTGGGAACGACTATCGCATTTTGGTTTGGAATACTGATGGCATTGTGGTTGAGCCGCCAACATTTAAAAATATCATGGACAGCATTATTCAAAGCGGATCGACAGTATTTTACGAAAGAAAAAATGCTTAGGCTATTTTCTTTAAACAAAGATATCTTTGTACGTACTCTTATCTTAACGCTAAGCTTTGCTTGGATTACTCGACTTTCTGCTCAAAGCGGTGATGTCATATTGGCTGCCAATGCTATTTTATTGCAAGTATTAAGTATATCTGCCTTCGCTCTGGACGGCGTCGCTGTCTCTGCTGAAACGCTAAGTGGACAAGCTGCAGGGCGACGTGATTGGCCACGTTTTCGTATTATCATAAAGCGTACAGGCGTGGTTAGTTATGGCCTTGCTATCATGTTGAGCGCCATTTGGTGGCTTGCAATGCCTACGTATTTGGGATTTATGACTAACATTGAGTCAGTGTTTGCCCTCGCCTATGACTACCATTTATATGCTGTATTATTGCCTCTTGTCGGCGTTGGTGCCTATTGGCTAGATGGGATATTTTTTGGTTTAACGGCTGGTAGCGTGATCCGCAATGCAGCGCTGATACTGGCTGCTATTTTCTTCCCGTTAAGCTGGCTGCTCTATCAACAATGGGATATGACTGGTATTTGGCTTAGCGTGTGGTGTCTATTATTATTGAGACTAGTCATCCTAGGCGGGTTTTTGTACTGTGCTAATCAGACTGGCAGTTATGAGAAACTACAACCTGAAGCTTAGTTAATTTTATATTATATTTGCTCTATCAATTTTCGATAGAACGTTTTTATTAAGCTCGTTTTTTACTTTTTAATTTTGCAGCAATACCGTTTGAATCAATAATTTTTATATCGATAGATTTATAAAAATATCATAAGAAAAATTTAGGATGTCATGTGAATACTCATTCAAATGAATTAAGCCATCAACATGCAAACCGCTACCACTGGGCTGAGGGCTTTAAAAAAAGCTTGCCAGTTGCTATGGGATATCTGCCTGCCGGTATTGCCTTTGGTGTACTCGCACAGGTAGCAGGTATCCCGATATGGGCAACGATTATGCTCAGTATCGTTCTCTATGCTGGTGCAGCTCAATACGCTTGTCTACCAATGCTGAGCGCTGGTCTACCGATTGGTAATATCGCCACCAATATTGCCGCGATTAATCTACGTCATGTATTCTATGGTATGCCGTTATTACAGTATTTACCGAAAAATAAGCTGGCCAAGACGTATTGTCTGTTTGCTTTGACCGACGAGACTTTTTCGATCATGACCAGCTTACCAAATGAGTCGCGACGAGCGCTGATACTTCCTATCAGCCTATTTAACCAAAGCTGGTGGGTGCTCGCGAGTACGGTTGGCGTAATGATTGGTAGTACGCTCAGTGATTTGGTGCCAAATTTAGATTTTGCGTTGGTTTGTCTGTTTGCGATTCTTGCTTATGAGCAGTTTCAAAGTATCAAACGCTACTTCCCGATTGGTATTGCCGTGCTTGGCTTAATCATTGCCTCGCTATTTACCAGTGACTGGTTGTTACTAGTAGCCATCACTATCTGTATGTTTATGATTTTGGTACGTGGGTTTTGGATAGAGCGTCAAAAGACTGGAGAACATTATGACCAGTAGTTATCTTATTTTTGCTACGCTGGCCATGGCAGCAGTGACCTTTATCACTCGTGCGCTACCCGCGCTGATACCTAGAAAGCTACTAGACACACCTTGGCTACATCGGTTAAATGAGAGCTTGCCATTATCAGTGATGGTGCTGCTAATTTTGACTAGCCTTTCCTATCAAGACATATCGACGACTGTTACTTTAAGCGACACTGAATTACATCTATTAATGGCACAAATCGGCGCACTTATTTTGGTATTATTTATTTATCATATCAGCCGTCAGCTTTTGGTAAGTATGGTTGTTGGTATAGCAGCAATCAATGGTCTGTTTTGGTTATTTAGCAGTTTTCTAGGCTAAAACTGTTTTGACCATTTATATAAACGTCAGTACTCTTAGCTATACCTTAAACATAAAAAAGCTAGATTCTAAATAGAATCTAGCTTTTTGTTATCTGAAAATAATGACTTCAATACTACTTAAAGTTCTTCTACACCCATCATATCAACTGGGGTATCAGCCACTATTTGTACGCCTTTTTTACCAGTTTTGGCAGTATCATTACGCTGCTCTTGCAAGTGATCAAGATACGCTTCATTGATCTGACCAGTGATGTAGCAGCCGTTAAATACCGCACAATCAAAACCTTCCACTCGGCTATGTTTGGTATCTTTTACTGCGTCGATCAAATCATCCAAATCTTGGAAGATCAAACGATCTGCGCCGATGATATCACGCACTTCTTCAACACTATTGCCCGAAGCAATAAGCTCGCTACGTACTGGCATATCAATGCCATATACGTTTGGAAATTTCACCGGTGGCGCAGCGCTGGCAAAAAACACCTTGTTAGCACCAGCATCTCGTGCCATTTGAATGATTTCATGACAGGTCGTACCACGAACGATAGAATCATCAACCAACAGTACATTTTTGCCTTTGAACTCTAGTGGCACAGCGCTCAGCTTTTGGCGAACTGATTTTTTACGCTGCTGCTGACCTGGCATAATAAACGTACGACCGATGTAACGGTTTTTCATGAACCCTTCACGGTACTTAACGTTCATTTTTAACGCCAGCTCCATCGCTGAAGTACGTGACGTATCCGGAATTGGAATGACCACGTCGATATCATGATCCTCACCCCATTCAGCAAGGATTTTATCTGCCAGTTTTTCACCCATGCGTAGGCGTGATTTATAAACTGAGATATTGTCCATAATCGAATCTGGACGAGCAAAGTACACATATTCAAAGATACAAGGCGTGTATTCTTTTTGCTCGACGCATTGATGCGTATGCAGCTTATGGTTTAAATCGATAAAAATCGCTTCGCCTGGTTTTACATCACGAACGATAGTAAAGCCAGAACCTGTCAATGCAACTGATTCAGAGGCAACCATATACTCAGTGCCGCCATTCGGTGCCATACGTTTACCAAAGATAAGTGGACGGATACCATTTGGATCGCGGAATGCAAGTAAGCCATGACCCGTGATCAGAGCGACCACGCCATAAGCGCCTTCACAGCGTTTATATACAGCTTTTACTGCTTCAAAGATATCATCAGCCGTTGGATGCGTTTTGCCTAGATTCTGCATCTCATGTGCCAGTACGTTTAACAGTACTTCAGAATCTGAGTCAGTATTAAGGTGGCGTCGATCTTCGATGTACAAAGATTTGGCCAAACTCTCAGCATTGGTCAAGTTACCATTGTGCGCAAGGGTAATACCATAAGGTGAATTGACATAAAATGGCTGAGCTTCAGCGCTGCTAGAAGTACCAGCTGTCGGGTAACGAACGTGACCGATACCAAACTTACCAACCAGTTTCATCATATGACGATTCATAAATACGTCACGTACCATGCCATTTTCTTTACGTAGATAGAGTCGCCCATCTTGCAAAGTGACAATACCTGCTGCATCTTGCCCGCGATGCTGTAGCATCGTCAAACCGTCATAAAGAATCTGATTGACTGGTTCGTGAGCTGCAACTCCAATGACTCCACACATAATAGCTATATCCTATTTTGACTCATACATTAGTACGACAATAACGGCAAACTTAACGACAGTATCTTGCTAAAATCATTCACTGTCGCACGCCGCTAACCTGATGATATTGTAAGAAACTTAACGAGATTTTTCGATAATCTATGTTTGATTATCAGTGACACGTGCAAAAATTTAGAAGTATAAAAAGAAGTAAAATAATAGACAGTCAGATAAAATAATAGGCAATTAAACAATTACGACTGATTGACCTGATCCCAAGCCATGCCTAATATATCTGATACCAACGCCTTGCCCATCGGTGCATATGGCATTAGCTCTGGCGCTAGTACGGAGGTTTGCCACTGCGGCATCTGCACTAGCAATGGCGCACTGACGCTCAATACAACCAAGACCATTAGTACGTTTTTGGCAGCACCCAGTACGCCGCCTGCCATTTTGTCCAAGACGCCCAAACGTAAGGTTTTGAGCACGCCTGAGAATACAAAAGCCATCAGATGCATGATTGCCAATATGGCAATCACTACCAATAAAAAGGCCATTGCCATCTGTAACACAGGGTTTTGCACGATACCCGTTAATTGGGGCGACACTACTCCTGCCAGCCTAGTAGCAGCGATAAGGGCGATAAACCAACCTACCAAGCCTATTGCTGTTTTAATCAGTCCTACTTGAAAGCCGCGCCATAAGCCAATCAAGACAACGATAGCAATCACAATATCTAAACCACTCATGCTTTACGCCTTATTACCTTATTTAGTGGATTAACTTTCCATGGCATCGTAATAGCCACCGATTGCCTGAATGCAAGACTGCACTAGCCCAGGACCACGATAAATAAGCCCCGTATAGAGCTGTACCATGTCTGCGCCTGCTTCGATTTTTTTGACGGCTTTGGCACCACTATCGATACCACCCACGCCTATCAAAGCGACTTTACCATCTAACTGATCAGAGAACTGTTGCAAAATCTGAGTACTAATATGACTCACAGGACGACCAGATAAGCCGCCCATTTGGTCGCCATCACGCAAGTCTTCGACACCTACACGGCTTAGTGTTGTATTGGTCGCAATCAAACCATCAATCTCAAAGTCTATTAATTGCTGCGAGATATAATCAACTTGTAATGGCTCTAAATCTGGAGCAACCTTAAGCACTAATGGGACATAAAAACCATATTCAGTAGCTAACTGACTGTGACGGTTTTTAATCGTATCCATTAACTGAGTCAGTGCTTCACCACTTTGCAAATCACGTAAGTTTTTGGTGTTTGGCGATGAGATGTTGACCGTGATGTATGAGGCATGCGGATACACACGCTCTAAGCAATACACGTAATCATCGGCGGCTTGCTCTACCGGCGTAGCGGCATTTTTACCAACATTAATACCAATATTGCCTTTATATTTACAGCGTTTAACATTGTCGATTAGATAATCAACGCCTTCATTGTTAAAGCCCATACGATTGATAATCGCGTCTGCTTGCTTGATTCTAAACAGCCTTGGCTTGTCGTTGCCTACTTGCGGTCTTGGCGTGACGGTTCCTACTTCTATAAAACCAAACCCTAGCTCAGCCAGCGCGTCAATATAATCGCCGTTTTTATCCAAGCCTGCTGCCAGACCAACTGGATTAGAAAACTGCAAACCCATACAGTCTGTTGGTTGCATTGACTGACCATACGCCAAGCCTAAAACACGCGCTTTATGCGCCTTATCCAATAAAGATAGTGTCATCTCATGAGCGTGTTCAGGATCCATATTAAACAAAAAAGGACGAAGTAAGGCATAAGACATAGTGATGGCAGACCCTGCTTGGAAGAAATAGTGAATAAAAAATGCGAATGAAATCGGGCGCAGCGATTATATCAGCTTAACAGAAATAAGAGCAAAGTTTCAGTCGCTAAATTTCTACATTTAAGCAGTAACCAATACTGATGAGTCTCTGCTACATAACGATAAGCTGCCGCTTTCTAAGCTAAAGACATAGCACAAAGGTACTATTAAACGTCTACGGTACTGGACGTCCATCAGTTAACGCAATCCAACCACGTATAATGCGATATAAATGCCAGATAAAGGTGAAGGTCATAATCAGTAAACCAAGACCAGCTAATAATATTGAGCCAATAGCGATATTGCCACTATCCGCCAATACGCTAACGCCAAAGCCGCCTAGTGCGAAGGTAATCAAAATAATGCCAATGACGAACCAAACGATACTGTACCAAAAGGTCTTGATTTGCCAATCGAAATGCGTGGCTAACCATGACCCATTAGCATCATGGCGCTTGGCATAATTCATGACAATCGGCACAATCCACAGTAAACCCGCAGTAAAGTAGCTGATCACATATAAGAAATAAGTGATGTGGTTATAAGTAATTAACGAACGGCGCTTATCGTTGCTCATACTGTCCCGCATTATGTGAGGTTTTCCTTACTGGTAATATTTTTATTCAATAGTCATATGATTAACTATTTAATGGAGCCGGATAAATGGCTTTTCAATGATACCAATGATAAAGCATTATTTTGCTGTCGAGGTTTGAGTGTCGAATACTAGACACACAGTGTTATAAGTATCTAAAATTGCTATCACAGTCTGACACGTTTTAAGAAGTAACCGTTGCTTGTACCTGAATAGATTTATTGGTCAGGTCTTGCTGCATAGATAGCTGTGTAAATTGCCAACCTTGCTGTTCAAGCTTACCCAGTGCAGTGCTGACAACCGCTTGACTAGGATGCGTAAAGCTTAATTGCACTGCATCGCCAGTCGCAACCACTTGAGCACCTGCTATACCTGAGTTATTGAGCAGCGCATTGATACGACTAGCGGGTGGCATATCAGCCTCTCCAGTAGCGTTATTCCCAGAATTCAATGCACTATTATCAATATTACCTGCTTGAGCACGCAACCAAAAATAATCCGCCACTTGCTCCTGATAGTCGTTTTTACTATCGCTCGCTGCTTGATGAACGCTATAGCCACCATAGCCGCCTATAAACAACAGTAAAAATATAGACAATATAGCTAATGCTAGCTGATCACGTGGAGGTAATGCTTGCCAACGCGTCGTGAGTATATTTTGATAATTATTCATACGCTCTGAGAATACATGAGCCTTAGTACTGGTTGCAGAGACAGCTGCATTACGTTTGGTACGGCGTTGTAATCGTTTCATGTTTTGACCTTTATTACCAATACCTTGATGAGTTACGACGCTGCCGCATTATTTGCCATGTCGCTGCTTTCTACAATATTGTTTTCTACCACATTGACGGTGACTTGACCACTAAACTGACCTTGCTCATTACTATTCACTTGCGCAAGTTTGGCATTTAAGCCTTGTGCTACCAGTGTACTCGTAAATTTATCAAGACTACCGCGATCTGGGGCAATCAAGGTGAAACTGAGCGCTGATGGCTGCATGACCAGTGACTGTGCATGCAATGAGGACTGTTTAATCAATGGTGATATGCGCGACAGTGCGGCCATATGTGATGCAGGCGCTTGGCTATCACTACGCAGTTTTGGTTGCAGCTGTACTTGCAGTTTGGTGCGCGTACTCAGTGGCTCATCGGCGAACCAAGATTGATACTGTGCCGCAATTGCAGTCTTGGTTGCTGCGGTCGCTTCATTATACTTGTACCACTGCACACCATCGGTTGCCATTTGCAGTACTAACGCTGATAGCGCAACCATCATCGCCACCCGTAGGTATGGTGATAATTGTGAGTCAGTAGATTTCATAAAGAAATTAAGCGCGTGACGTTCGGGACTGTCAATTGGCTTAGGTACTGTAGGTAGGGTCGTCAGCAATAGCTGATGATCAGCGATCAACGTTTTAGTTTGCGCCACTAACTCTAGCGTCGATGAGGAATCTAGCGAGTCAAGCGATACGTCAATAGCTGCCTCAATAGAAGGCAACACCATTACCTCACTTAAATGCGGGAAACGCTCAAACATTAACGGCAAATAGCTGACGGCCATACCCTGACGCAATGATTGGCGCAGCAGCATAGTCTGCGAATCTTGATAAAGGATTACTTGTTGACCTGCGCCCTCTTCTGGCGGTGGCAACAATAAAAAATCTGGCAGTAACGCTACTATATTCATACCGGCTAGCTGCGCGCTTTGTTGCCACGACTCAATATCGTTTTGTGCCAGTGCATACAGTTGCGTCGTATCAGCATGGCTCAATTGACGGATGTTCAATTGCTCAATAGGCGTTAATGACGTTTCTTCAAATAAGTACTGCTTGCCGCTATTACCCAGCTGTTTAAGCTGAGCAGCATTGAGCGCCGTGTCCACTTGCAATGCATGACTTGAGGGAAAATATAGACAAAGTGCCTTTTGGCTATTGGACTTATAGTTACCATAGATTGTTTGCAGCTGTTGCCAACCGTCAACCATTTGCCATTGCTGTACATCTTCGTGCCAAACAGCTAGCGGGCTATGCTGCGCTCGTAACCAAACATGTAACACTAAACGTGTCCTCAATTATTGCTGCGGTTATCAAAATATCGTTAAGGATTGATGCGGTTTTTGAAAGAAATGGATGATTTTATACGATTAATAACTGGCATGCTTCTCGCAAATACCATTTCAAATCCGTTATATTCAATCAACTATGCTCTAACAAGTTACATATAAGCAAGATATTAGAAGTCTAGTCTAATAAGGCTGATCAGGAACAAAACGATCAACTTCCGTTGCCATGCCAGTCATCACAAATTCCATATCAAACACTCTGGCTTCCGCTAGAGAGAACGACTCTGGATAATCGCCTGTAAGCAATCCCGCGATATAGGCGACGATCGACATATGACAAACAACGACCAAACACTCAGCTTCAATATTGGCAATATCTATCAGAGCTTGGCGCGCATCATCAGAGGGCGTGATATTGTCCTGCACAGATGAGGCGACTTGCGGCGCTCGCGACTGGAACGCAGATAATGTCTGCCGCGCTCTCGTATAAGGGCTGACCACAAAACGATCTGGGCTATAGTGAGTGGTCACATATTCTGCCGTTTGTGCTGCCTGCTGCTGACCAAAGTCCGTCAGCTGACGTGCGCTATCTGGACGTGTCTCGTCTTCTGCTTGACCATGACGTACTAATATAATTTTCATAACCTTCCTTGGAGCGCTGAGTTCGACTTTCTTAATACTGATTTTTAATGGTGTGTCTTACTTATCAGCATCGCCATCTTTGCTTTTGGTATTACTGCCCGAGGTTTTCATATGAGCCGTAAGCGCAGCATTGCTATGATCATGCGCCATGACAAACTCAACATCGCTACGGAACCCAGCTTCCATCAGATGTAGCGCAACGCCTAAAGCAGCCTTGTCCTCATAAATGACCGCATAGAGCGCATGGGTAATTGGCATATAGATACCCGCTTTGGTCGCCTTTTCATGTACTTGCTGAATGGTATTTACCCCTTCAGCAGTTTGGCCAAGCTTTTTGACCGCGGCATCAATGCTCATACCACGACCGAGCATATTACCGATACGATAGTTACGACTTAGCTCTGAGCTACAAGTAGCATATAAATCGCCTACGCCAGATAAGCCCAAGAAAGTGAGCGGATTGGCGCCTTCTTCAACACCAAAACGACTCATTTCTGCCAAAGCACGAGTAAGAATCATCGCCTTCGTATTCTCACCTACTTCATAAGCTGCCGCCATACCCATGGCAATTGCGTAGATGTTTTTTAGCGCGCCGCCAAGCTCGACGCCGCGTATATCATCACTAGCAAATACTCTAAAGAAAGCACTGTGCAATGCTGCTTGCACGGCATGACGCAACGGTTCCGACTCACTTGCGATAACCGTAGCAGACGGCATATTTTTCATGATTTCTATAGCGAGGTTCGGCCCTGACATAACGCCAAAGTTCACTTCTGGCAACACTTCTTTGATGATATCACTCATCATCGCAAAGGTGTCTTTTTCCATACCTTTAGTCAACGATACAATAGACTGACCGCTGATAAAAGGCGCGATGTTTTTTAGCGTTTCACGAAAGGCCAAACCTGGCACAGCAATAAAAATAATGTCTTTGTCTTTGACGCTTGCCGCCAAATCATGGCTGTATTTCAGTCGATCATCAAGCTTATAGCCTGGTAGATACTTTTTATTGGTCTGTGTTTTCGCCATCGCTTTTACCGTACGCTTATTACGTACCCACAGCGTGGTATCACAGCCATTACGTGCAGCTAAATTTGCCATTGCCGTACCAAAGCTACCACCACCTAAAAACGCCAAACGCAGCTTGGTTGGATTACTATGAATGTCAGCCATATCCTTTGCCACAGCTGATTCAACAGGACTAGGATTTGACTTTTTACGGCCGAGACTTGACTTGGTTGCCCGCTCAAAAATACCTGCAAGCATACCGTTCTGCTTTTCAGACGACTCTTTGTCCGTTTCATTATTAGCACTGCTGTTGTTTTTATTACTATTGTTAGGGCTTGTCATGTTCTTTTATCCGTGTTGACTGACGTATTATCAATAGAATCTATCGTGCTCAGCTACTGGCCTCATTATCTTTAAATTACAACTTTGTGAAATTATAATCTTATTAATAGACAGTACTGAGCTACATTACGACTCGAAGCGAACTAGCGATTCGATATCAATAGGTTTGCGTTTGGACTCATCCTTGGGGCTTGTGCCAGTATAAACAAAAGCGGTCACATAATCATCTGCGCCTACACCGAAATACGCTTTTACCGCAGGCTCATTACATAGCAGCCCAGTGCGCCAAACCGTACTAAATCCTTGAGCTTTTAATGCCAAGATTAGATTTTGTACAGCAGCACCCGCACTGAGCATCTGCTCAAAAGGTGGCACTTTTTTGTGTTCTTGCATTTGAGTCACAGCCGTTATGATCAGCGGCGCTCGCAGCGGCATATTTTTAGTTTTAGTGATGGTCTTTTCAGACAACTCTTCGCCATCTTGTAGCGCTTTTGCTTGGGCAGCTTCGAGCAAGGCACGGCCTAATTCATGGCGTGCCTTACCTTGCGTCACGATGAAGCGCCACGGACGCAATTTTTTATGATCTGGCGCAGTTGCCGCACATTCAATGGCAGATTCAATCTGCGCACGCGTTGGTGCTGGCTCATCTAGATTGCCCATACTGCGTCTTGAATTGATCCAACCTATCAGCTCGTCACTGGTAGATGAGATATCATTCGCTGCTACGTTCTTCACGGACAGTTTTTTGTCTTCTATTTCTTGGCTTTCATTATCAGATGTAGTCATTGTTTTATCCTTATTTATTATTATCTATCACTACTTATTATTTATAATATCACTTTCTTATTTTTTAACCGCTATAGAGCAGTTGAGAGCTACACATAGGCAGTCTCAACTCAGCGATAAACTACGCAACATCTTCGACTCGGTGGTCCATGCGTAGATAGTCCTCTGACTGCATCTCAAGCAGACGTGAGCGAGTACGTTCAATCTCAAACGCCAATTTTTCTCCTTGGTACAAGTCTAGAATCGGCTGCTCTGCCCGTACCAATAGTTTTACACGGCGATCATAAAATTCATCGACGAGATAAATGAAACGGCGCGTTGGATCACGCAAGTCGTCATCTAGCGCTGGCACGGAGTCAACTAAAACAGTACTAAATCGTTTGGCAAGCTCAATAAAATCAGCGGCTGATCGCGGCGCCATACAGAGATGACGGAAGTCACAGAATAGGATATCTTCGGTACAAGCGTTGATTTTTACTTCTCGTCCATTGATAGTAATGGGCTCTTTACTGATTTTCTGATTATTCGACAAGCTCGCAAAACGGTTGGCTAACCAATGATAGTTCGCCTTAGTAAGCGGCGCTTCGTATAACTCAGCTTGTTGCAATACGCGCAGACGATAATCAATTCCCGAGTCAATATTCATTACCGTCGTATGACGCTCAACTTCCGCAATGGCAGGCATAAAACGGTCACGATGTAAGCCATCTTTATACAGTCCAGCTGGCTCAATGTTTGAGGTGGCAACCAAAGTAATGCCGCGGTTGAACAGCATAGTGAACAAATCGCCCAATATCATGGCATCAGAGACATTAGAAACAAAAAACTCGTCAAAACAGATGATAACCGCTTCTTTATAAATAATATCAGCGACTTTCTCTAACGGATCGCTCTCACCTTGTAGTTTGTTAAGCTCTCTATGGACACGCTGCATAAAATGATGGAAATGCAGACGCATCTTGCGCTCGATGGTCAACGAGTCATAAAACATGTCCATCATCCATGTTTTGCCGCGGCCGACACCGCCCCACATATAAAGACCCGTTGGCGCGACTGGCTTGGATTTTAAAAAGCCAAAAAAACCTTTTTTTTGCGGAGCACTATTAATGAGCTGATGGTATATCTCATCAAGATAGCTCATGGCCTGAAATTGCTGCTCATCCCGAGTAAACTCATCTGTACTGACGGCTTTCTCGTAACGTTGCAATGGAGATAAACTCATAATACGACTCATCGTTGGATTAAATAAATATCAAAATAGTAGGATAATTTAGCATAATGCTGGTGCTGCCAAGCAAGCCATGCTAAACCATATCAAAGCAGAAGCTATCAAGCTGAGCTAGGTAGCAAATAAATTAGCTATCCTACCCAAAGCTATGCTTGTCTAATAAGCCTTTGAGCTCTGATAAGCGACCATGGAAGAAATGACCCGCGCCATCGACCACGCTGACTTCAATGCCTAATCGGTCTGCAAATGCCTGCATATTATCAGGTTCAATTACTTCATCCGCATTACCATAAATCTCAAAAGTTCTATCCGCAGGCAAACTAATATCAGTACTGTCGTTTTTTTCGACTGATGGTGCGATCAGGGCAATTTTCGTTACTTCAAAGTCACCCAATCCCCATATATGCGCGGCTTCAAGCACTTGCTCAGCAACGCGTGCCGTGACATAACCACCAAAAGAAAAACCACCCAGCCATAGCTTTCGAGCATTGGTTTGTTCAGCAATCCATTGTAGCACGGTCATTGCATCGACCACTTCACCTTCCGCGTAATCATGCTCGCCTGTCGATTGGCCAACGCCGCGAAAGTTAAAGCGCACCACATGCATACCATTATCACGGGCAAAGCGATACATGGTGGTGACCACCTTGTTATTCATCGTACCATCAAACAACGGATTGGGATGGCACAGCAGCGCAACCGTGTCTGTATTTGGATCATTGGGATTGTCATTTTGCCACAGTGCGTCAACCTCGAGCACGCCAGCAGGAGCAGGAATCAATTGCATAGTATTACTTATTAATAAAAAATGAATGGCTCAATTATCCTAGATACAATTTATATTTCAAGTGATTTGCTGTGTACGGATGCGACTTGTTTATTTTTTGTCAGTAACGGTTAGCTACAGTTTTGCAATATTGCTGTTCTTGAAGTTTTAAATTGATTTATATCTAGGGCAATGTTCATCGGCAATATACCCGTAATACAGCACACAATAACTGTCTAGACAGGTAATATCTAGATAAGCTACATTCATAAAGCTTTGCCTATAGCTAAGACGTTCTGCTTATATAAATCAGGAATTATTTATGAATACTTTTAATAAAACTGCCAGTTTAACGGCAACGTTAGCCGCTGTACTTGCTTTGAGCGCCTGTCAAAGCACACCTTCTTCACCAGTGATCCAGCGTGCCAACTCTATCTATGAGACAACCGGTATCGCTGATACCAAGGTCAAGGCACAACAAAATGCGATCGACAGTGCTCAAAAAACCTGTCGAAGCAAGCAAGTGATTATCGTTGATGATAATGTAAAATATAATGGCATCTTAAACGAGCGTACTGGCCGTATGGTTGGTCAAGTAGGTGCTGTTGTTGGCTCGATATTTGGCACGGGTACACCAGATTTGTCACGCAGCGATGATTACGAATACACCATTAACTTCCGTTGCCAATAAATATCGTCAATACCATATAAATTAGATACAGTGTCAGGCTCACTCAGTCTATTATTTGTAGCACTTTCACTTGCCTTCCTTGTATCTGAATTATCTTGAACCGACTATATCTAGCTAAAAATATCTATCTAATTTTCTCTACACGACAATCTCTTTTAGACGCAAACAGGTTTACGATCTAACCGCTAACATTAAGTGACATACAATCTTTCTCTGATTAAACAGCCAACAAACTGCGATATAGATAATATATCAATCAAAGCTTGTTGGCTTCGCTTTTTGTACTCTTCTTTTTAAGTTAAACTATCCGCTATCGTATTCAGCACATCCTCGTCAGTCTTTATATTTTCATTATCTTTGGTCTAATATTATGCGCAAACCCAATCTTTCAAGTATTAAACAGGCCAAAGTATTAGCACCTGCCAAAGATTTGGCTACCTTGGAAGCGGAACTCGCTGAGCAGGAAGACCATCTAGAGGATACGGTCCTACGCCTAAGTGATTATTTGTCAGCGGTTGAGATGGTCATCAAACAAACTTTTGACCACCGTGTCTGGGTAAAAGCTGAAATTCGTAATCTGTCGAGCAAAGGTGGTCATTACTATTTTGAACTGGCCGAAAAAGATGACGATGGCAAGGTTGTCGCCAGTTGTCGTGGCAATCTCTGGCGCTTTAAAGCTGCTCGTGTATTAGCTAAGTTTGAACGTGCAACTGGCATGCCGCTTGAGCGTGATTTGACCGTACTCCTCAAAGTATCGGCAGGGTTCCATGCCCAGTACGGCTTTTCAATCACGATTGAAGATATCGACCCTAGTTATACGCTAGGCGACTTGGCACGGCAATATGCAGAAATGGTTGACCGCCTAACAGGTGAAGGGCTATTACATCTTAATCAGCAGCTACCCGCTCCTTTTGATATCGAGCATGTGCTGGTCATCGCTCCTGAAAAGGCGGCTGGATTGGGTGATTTTCAAGCAGATGCGGATCGCTTAGCCAGTACAGGTGCGTGTCACTTCCACTACCATAATGCGACTTTTCAGGGCAATCATGCGCCCGCTGAAATCCGTCAAGCCATCGTTAATGCCCAGCAGCAGTTTTACGATACTTATCAGCGTCTACCAGACTTGTTGGTCATTATTCGCGGCGGCGGTGCGGTTGGGGATTTGGCTTATCTCAACGATTATGAGTTGGCCGCTCTGGTTGCTGAGCAGCCTGTCCCTGTCTGGGTGGGCATCGGTCATGAGCGTGACAAAGTCATCTTAGATGAAGTGGCACATACCAGTTTTGATACACCTTCAAAAGTAATTGCTGCTATCCATAGCCACTTGGCCCAGCTCGTCACTCAGACGCTACAATATCAAGCGCAAATCAAGCAAGCGGCTCAGCGCCAATTGAATACTTCTGAGCAACAAACCGCACGCCAGTTAAGCCAAATGCAGTCGCAAACGATTGGGCAACTGACCGCTCTACGAAAAGACAGTGATTATGCATGGCGCAGTATTCAACAAAGTGCCCAGCGCCAAGTAAAGCAAGCAGTCAGACTGACGGCTGAGCGATACACAAAAACGCAAACCTTAGCGCATCAACAGCTCGCAAAAGCCGCGACTAATAGCAAAAGTCATCAAGAATCGATCATGCAGAACGCGCAGCAGCAAATTGTGCAAGCACAGCGCGATAGCGAACATCTACGTGACATCGTGCTATTACATCGCCCCTCTCGCGTGCTCAAGCAGGGCTATACCATGCTCACGGATGCTCAAAACAAGCAAATACTCACTAGTAGTACCCAACTGTATCCTGAGCAAACCGTCAATATTATTTTAAAAGATGGCAATGCAAAAGCACAGATTATCGATGTCAATATGGATAAAGAAGCGACGAAAAACTCAGACACTCCAACTTAACCACATAATAATATCTACAGATTACTCATCTACTTACCTTTAAAAATTAGGAAATTTT
Organism: Psychrobacter sp. 4Dc; assembly: GCF_002836715.1. Lineage (GTDB taxonomy): Bacteria > Pseudomonadota > Gammaproteobacteria > Pseudomonadales > Moraxellaceae > Psychrobacter. The sequence continues at coordinate 28,456 of NZ_PJAT01000076.1, read as the reverse complement.
ATGACTACCCCTACTCGCAGACGCAAAAAAGCCGCCCCAAAAACCTTTAAGGCGGCTTACGATATCTTAAAAACCAATGCGGCTGAACTACAGCAACAGGATGAGCCTGATATTGATAATCTAATGACAACGGTCGAAGAATCTATTGCCGCTTATCGCGTTTGCGAGACTCGTATCAATGCTGTACAGCAAGCACTAGATGCGGCCTTTGCCGAAGAAAAATCTACCAGCAGTGTTGATAGTTAAAAAAACAGCCACTAAATAGCAGCTGTTTGGCCAAACCAAGCGCATCAATCTCATTTGGCACATTTGACAACGCAACAGTTTGACATTCGGTTTACTCTGGTTCGTCAACCTCAAAGACTTGGCGCAGATAGGCAAGATACGTGTCGTTATTGATCATGGTCTTGCCTGGGCTATCAGACAGCTTGGCGACTGGCTGACCATTGCACTCTACCAATTTAAGCACGATATTAATCGGCGTAATGCCCATATCATTGGTCAGATTGGTGCCAATACCAAAACTGGTTCTGATGCGACCTTTAAAGTATTGATGCAGCTCCCACGCCTTCTCTAAATTTAAGCCATCGCTAAAAGTTAGAATCTTGGTTTTTGGATCTATTTTTAACTTCTCATAATGGGCAATCGCCTTATCGCCCCAGATGTAAGGGTCGCCACTATCATGACGCAGACCGTCGAATAGCTTAGCAAAATACAAGTCGAAATCACGTAAGAACGCATCCATGCCGACTACATCTGTCAATGCAATACCTAAGTCGCCACGATACTCATGCACCCACGCTTCAAGTGCGGCTTTTTGTGAATCACGCAGACGCACATCTAATGCCTGAAACGCCTGCATAAACTCATGTGCCATGGTGCCTATTGGCGTCATCCCTAATTGCTTGGCCAAATACACGTTAGATGTACCACCGACTATCTTTGGCTCGGCTTTATGTAGCGTCTCCACTACATGTGCCTGCCAGCGTCGACTAAAACGTCTACGCGTGCCAAAATCAGCGACGATAAATGGCGGTGTATCCTGATCGTACTGGGTTTGCTCTTCGGCATACTGATGTAATAGCGCTACTTTTGCATCGAGGCGACGTTGTCCTTCTTCAATCACGCTGTCATTAGATAGCGCATTAAAATACAGCTCATTGACAATGGCTAGTACAAATACTTCAAAGAACATCGCTTGAATCATTGGCCCTTCGATGTCGATAAACAGGCGACCTTTATCGTCTGTACTTACCGTAATGAAGCGGCGTTTTAGCTTAAATAATTCTAGATAATCAACGAAATCTGAGCGAATAAAGCGTAAGCTACGTAAGTACTCTAGCTCATCTGGCAAAAAGCGCAATTCGCATAAGCTGTCTAGTTGCTGCTCTAGATCTTTTTGGATATCAGCCAATGGATAGGCGGCATCTTTGTTATTACGGCAGCGAAAGCGATAAACACCATGAGTTTGCGGGAACTGATGCAGCATGGCTTGTAACATCGTAAATTTGTACAAATCATTATCAAGCAATGAAGTAATAATAGGTGCATAAGAAACAGTCATGCTATGGCCTTAAAAGTGCAAAATAAGAAACAAACGTCATTTGATAGACAAAGCGACATCATATGTGGACGATAAACAATACACGCTCATTCATTATGAGCCATCGATAAACCGTTCAGTATAACGAAGTTTGGTATTTATTTCAGAGTTCACTTTTGATTGCCGAAAAAGAACAGTAAAATTCCAATAAAACAATTACTCAGACCATTCATAAAAACATCGTATCAGTCTATCCAGACAACCTATTCATGGATGGTTAACACGGCTTACGCTTTCGCACTCATAAACTGCTCCACATAATCATCAGCAGGATTATGCCGCAACTCGTTTGGTGTCCCCGTTTGTATGAGTCGACCACCATTTAGCATACTGATACGCTGACCTACTTTGACAGCTTCATCAATATCATGGGTAATAAATACAATGGTTTTGTTCAATCGCTCTTGCAATTCGAGTAATTGGTCTTGCAGTTGAGCGCGAATGAGCGGATCAAGTGCAGAGAACGCTTCATCCATTAGCAAAATTGGATTATCCGTCGCTAAGGCACGAGCCAAACCAACGCGCTGCTGCATACCCCCTGAGAGCTCATCAGGGTAGCTGTTTTCCAAATTGGATAGACCGACTTCATTCAGCCAATGTCGAGCCGTTTCGTGTCGCTCGTTTGCGCTCATTTTTCGGACACGCAGCCCATAAGCGACGTTTTGTATGACCGTCATGTGTGGCACTAAGCCGAAATGCTGAAAAACCATACTGACTGTCTGCTGACGATAATACTGCAACTGCTTATCGTTGAGCGCTAAAATATTAATAGCCGTAGCAGAACTCTCTTCTACTACCGTACTTGTATTAGCTGTCGCTGATTGCCTACCAGTCATTGTATGACTCGCATGTTCTCTATTCAGAACAGTATCTACCCATATCTCGCCACTGGTTGGATCTATCAAGCGGTTAATATGACGTATCAGCGTTGACTTGCCAGAGCCTGATAGCCCCATAATACAATGCAACTCGCCTACCTTGATATCTAGATTGATATCATAAAGACCAACTGAATAGCCCGTTTGCTCTTTTACTTTGATGCTATCCATACCCTCAGCCAGCAATGCCAATGCAGACTGTGCCTGCGTGCTATTGGCATTATAAATCTTACTGATATTTTTTAATTGAATATGATTCATCGGTGCTCTCACTATTCACGTAGTTTTTATTATCAGGGCTTCGGTCAATTACCATGGGTTCAATCGTATACCACTAGATAATTTTCTATCCAATCGGACGTCTGCCTGCTTCGATGGTTTTTTGACGGGTACGCTTACCTTGACCGAATGCTTGCGTGATACGGTCAATGATAATAGCAACGATAACGATGGCCGTACCTGCTTGTAGACCCTGACCGATATTGAGCGTTTGGATAGACTGCAATACATCTTCACCAAGCCCAGGAGCACCAATCATTGAGGCCAATACCACCATGGCAAGTGACATCATTACGGCCTGATTGATACCTGCCATAATACTGGGCAACGCTTGTGGCAATTTAATCCAAAGGAGCAGCTGTAGGTGGGTACTACCAAAGGATCGTCCTGCTTCGACCATTTCATGATTGACTTGCGTAATCCCCAATGTCGTCAGACGAATCAAGGGTGGCAGTGCATAAATCACAGTCGCGAATAACGCAGGCACTTTACCAATACCAAACAACATCAGCACTGGTATAAGATATACAAAACTCGGCATGGTCTGCATGATATCTAGCACTGGCGTCACAGTCTTGCGTAGCAGTTTGCTACCTGACATAGCGATACCAATAGGAATACCAATCACCACCGTGACCAGTACCGATACGATAAGCAGCGCTAGAGTGTCAATTAATGCGCCCCATAAGCCAAAAGCACCAATCAAAAACAACCCTGCACCACATGCCAGCGCGAACCAAATCTTACGGACACCGAACCAGCCAAGCACAGTCACAAATGCAATAATCAGCCAAGGTGGGATAACCGTTAATAATCGTTCAATAGGTAGTAGCAGATAAGTAAGCGCCATCGTGCTAATAGTACGAAATACATCACCATAGTTTTGGACCAAATTTGCTAAAGCATTATTGAGTGGGGTCTCAAGCGACCATGAAGGAAAGCTTGAGGCGAGCGCTGACACATTGATACTAGATGCAGTTGCTTCTGTAGAAATAGCACCCGTTGAGCTAAGACCTAACTTGGTAGCGAGATTGGTAGCAGCCTCATCGGATAACCATGCTTGCCAAACCTCTGGGTTGTCACGCAAAAACACCATGGCTTGCTCATCGCCAGTGCGTTTACTTTCGCTCATCTCCAAGATAGCACCGTTTAGCTCATCAGAGGTAAATTGCACCTTTTCAAAGACAGCTGCTAGTTCAGGATTGGATTCGATAAATGGGGTAGAAACGGCAATACCTAACGGCGATACTGGGAATCCTGACACGCAATCCATCTTACCATCAGCGAGCAGCAGATTTTGCCAACAAGCATCCTCATAAGCTGGAAACTCTAATGGCGCAAGGTCATATTTTGCCATTAGCCCAGTGGGTTGCCAGTAGTAAAACAACAGTGGCTTATGCTGTTCAAAAGCAGAGGCAATTTCGGCATCGAGAGCAGCACCCGTACCAGGATGTGCGTTGTTGAAAAGGCTGTCTAGACCGGTGGTTTTTAGCAAACGTGTGTTAAAAATCTCACACGTCCAACCAGAGGGGCAGTTCATAAAGCGAGATTTACCAGGATCTTCAGGGTCTTTAAATAGCTCAGTATATTTAGGCAAATCTTGATAGCTGCGAAGTCCTGGATTCTCTTCCAAGACGTATCGCGGGACGTACCAGCCTTGAGTTGCACCACCTTTTAGCGTATCGCCGATGATGGCTACTTTATTTTGCTCAATGGCTTTTTCCATGATTGGCGAGCGACCAACCCACTGCTCCCCGATGACCTGAATGTCATTCTGTGAGAGCGCTGTATCAAGTGCAGGCCCTGCTCCTGGTACTTCCTCTACTGTGCAGCCGTACCCATCTTCTACGATATGTCTGAGTACGCTGGAGGTAAATTGTCCACTCTCCCATGTCAGTGCCCCAAATTTGATCGGTGATTCACATGCCGCTGACGCCGATACAGGCAGTAGTATCGCGCTCATCCACAGTAAGCTTAATGCAATCCATTGGCGCATACTCTTTCCTATTATTATGTTGTATCGGCATGAAATCACTATTAAAACAATAGAGCTAAAAAAGCTGAACGTCGCTATAACAAGTTTACCAAGGCTAGCCATAGACCATTCAGCTACTATCTACTGTTGTTTAGACTTACTACAAAGTGTAGCGATTTATAGAAGTGATGACAAACGCTTATTTGTCGATTAACGCATTAGATAAATTTACGATAATTTTGATAAAGCTCTTAAGATAAGTCGCTCTTAATTTTAGAAATCCATGTTTATAAATTCATATTTTAGACAAAAAAATAGCACCTATCTGGGTAGGTGCTATTGGTTATGGTATCGATTAAAAAAGGTCACTATTACTTTCTATAGCTACTATAAAACGTCTACTTCAAGAATAGTTACTTTAAAGACAACTCTTTTAAGAGCGGTTATTTTAAAGACCTTTATTTCAAGAACAGTTATTTTAAAAACAGCGCCATCGCCTTTTTAAACAGTCCACCATAAGGCGGCAATAATAAATTCAGACCATTGAGCTTGGTTTGTACAAAAATTGGCTTCATATGGCTGAGACGTTCAAAACCAGCCTTACCGTGATACGCGCCAGTACCAGAGTCACCCACACCACCAAACGGCAAATCGTGCTGAGCCACATGTATCAAAACTTCGTTGATACATAAGCCACCCGAGACCGTATTATTACGCACGTTTTCGATACTGCTGTAGTTATCACTGAACACATATAGCGCCAATGGGCGTGGACGCGAGTTCACAAAGTAAATGGCATCATCAAGCGTCTCATAATGCATCAGCGGCAATATCGGAGCAAAAATTTCATTTTGCATGAGGTCGCTGTCAGTCGCAGGCTCGCTGACGATGACTGGCGGCATGAGACGGGTCTCTATATTGGGTTCGGCGCCAGTTAACGCATGTACCTCGCCACCTGTTAGCGCATCTAGATAGCCTTTTACCCGTTTGAACTGCTCACCATTAATAATGCGAGAGTAATCTGGGTTTTCTTCAATATTAGGATAATGCTTGGTCATCCACTCTTTTGCGAGTTGGATAAACTGGTCATGGTATTGGCGCTGAATCAAGACATAATCTGGCGCAATACACGTCTGTCCAGCATTTAGTGTCTTACCCATCATCACTCGATTGACGACAGACTCTAGATTGGCATCATCTAGTACGATCACTGGTGATTTGCCACCAAGCTCAAGCGTCACTGGCGTTAGATTTGGTGCAGCGGCAGCCATGACTTTTTTGCCCACCGCAGTCGATCCGGTATATAGAAGATGGTCAAATGGTAGCTCACTAAAGGCGGCGGCAATCTCAACTTCACCGAGCACCACACAGATCATATCTGGCGAAAAATAACGAGCAATGGCGTCAGCAAACGTCTGAGCAAATTGCGGCGCGGCCTCACTCATTTTGACCATAATGCGGTTACCTGCGGTGATTGCATCAATCATCGGGCCAATTGCTAAAAATAACGGATAGTTCCAAGGCACCATAATACCGACCACACCCAATGGCTGAGGCTGGATTTCATTATGGGCTGGCATATACAGCGCTGAAATCGGCGCACGATGTGCTTTCATCCATTTTTTGCCGTGTTTTTTGGCATGGCTAATACCGGTAAAGCTAGGAAATAACTCAGCAAACTGCGTCTCTGACTGGCTACGATAGCCAAAATCTGCACTAATCGCCTTTGCAAAACTCTCTTGGTTATCGCTAAGCATCACTTCTAGATTGTCTAGCTGCGTCGTACGAGTGCCCCAATCATTGATTGGCTGGGTACGGCTTAACATTTGCAAGCGTGAAAATTGCGCTTTCATCTCATCGATAGTCGTCGCCGTACTTAGGGCTTCAGGCACACGCTGCAGCGCAAAACCGGTCTCGGTCACTGGCTGCTCATGGGCGCTTTGGTTGCTATCTGTCATTTGTCTTCCTTGTCATAATCATAGTAATAGTCATAAGGTTTGTAGTCACTACATTATATTGGGTTAGAGGCTCTATCTTTCTAGTCAGGTGCGCTCTTTGATAACCTACTCTGACTATAAATTTCATCAGATTCCATTCATCATACTTTAATGTAGCGCATCGACTGAGCAATGAACAGCATCTTTGGTTGACTACTGCGTCTGTACTAGCAGTACCTTTATAAGCGACTTACCACTGTTCTATACCAGTTACTTCTTCGTCCATTGTTAGCTGATTGCTATTAGCATTTACGCCACTTGCAGACATTACAACAGTATATAATTTTGGGCGATAGTCGCCAAAACTGCTACACTACCGATGAGCATTATTTATTTTAAACTTGATAATAATAAGACAGATACTCTCATGCAAAATGACACACAACCCCTTAATGGCACGCTTGTCAGAAAATCTCTCTCAGCGGCCGATTATGTCCCTACTCTCGATGCGATGCTGGCACGCACCCTTGAACGTATCGATCTAAAAAAACAACAAGGGCTGCGTACGCCTGATGAATTGTGGATTGTTGATCATAACGATGTCTACACGCTTGGACAGGCAGGCAAAGAAGAGCATATATTACAGCGCACTGACACTCCTATCATTAAGACCGATCGCGGTGGTCAGGTGACATGGCACGGTCATGGACAGTTAGTGCTCTATTGGTTGTTTGACTTGGACAGTCTCAAATGGAGTGTACGCAATCTCGTCTCCCATGCTGAGCAAGCGATAGAAGACGTCATCAATGACTGTTTGCGTAGCTCACCATCTAATAGTGACAATATCAGTGCTCATGCGCGCCGCGATGCCCCTGGTGTCTACTTATATGCAGATACTGCTGCAACAGATGACAGCACCTCTACAGATGACAACTCCCTTGATAATAAGATTATGCTTGGCAAAATGGCCTCGCTAGGCTTTAAGATTAAGCATGGCTTTAGCTACCATGGTATTGCGATTAATTTAAATTGTGACTTGTCTTCATTTAACGCCATTAATCCTTGTGGCTATGCTGGCATGCAAATGTTGCGATTGTCTGACTTTGTAGCCATGCAGACAGATTCAGAGCAAACAGAGCCAGAGGCGCAGACCGAGCAGCAAATGAGCGATTCATTCAGCTATGAGACAGTCACTCAAAAACTTATTGATAACATCGCCAAGCGTCATGCTGGGTTGATTGAGTTGCGAGCTATCGCGCCCAAGTAAATTTTGAGTCCGTTTTTGCATAATCTTTTTTTGCATAATATCTTGCACGCTTAGACTTAAGCATTAAGAGAAAATTCAGTACAAACTTGCTATAATCGCATGCAGTACAAATTGGACGCAGCAACTATCCTCGCTGTCTCCCTAGCTCAACCCCTTATTCAAACATTTAAAACAAAAGCAAATTGGAGCATTTTATGGCAGATTTTAACAAAATTTTGGACGCAGGCGACGTAGACGGCGGCATCATCAACGTAGTAGTAGAGATCCCAGCTGGTAGCAGCCATAAAATTGAGTGGAATCGCGAATTAGCAGTATTTGAGCTTGACCGTATTGATCCACAGATTTTTGCCAAACCTTGTAACTATGGTTTCATCCCACAAACACTTGACGAAGACGGCGATGAGCTTGACGTATTGCTATTGACTGAGCAGCCACTACCGACTGGTATTTTCTTAAAAGCCAAAGTTATCGGTGTGATGAAGTTTGTCGATGATGGCGAAGTAGATGACAAAATCGTTGTCGTACCTGCTGATGACCGTGACACAGGCAATGCTTACAACAGCTTAGAAGACCTACCAAAGCAGTTGATCAACCAGTTAGAGTTCCATTTCAGTCATTATAAAGACTTGAAAAAAGCTGGTACGACGGTTGTTGAATCTTGGGGCGATGTCGCAGAAGCGAAAGAAGTCATCAAAGAGTCTATCCAACGCTGGAAAGATCTATAATTATCAAATATTGGCAAAAATGCCAGTAACGATAAATAATAAAATACCGCAGTCACCATAGTGGCCGCGGTATTTTTTTGCTTGAACATTGCTTATCTAACATGGTTATAATGAGCATATCACTCATTCACACTTATACGCCGTAATAAGGACAGTCATGTTTAACCCCGACCCTAGCGCAAAAACGGTCAATACCAAGTTGCCAAGAGACGTCATTATGATGGTCGAAAAAAACAACCTAGTAATGGCTATTAAAACTTTGGCAGCAGACGAAAACATCAGTATGGATGAAGCCAAAAGTAGAATTGATGCTTATGAGACCCAGCTGAAAGTAAAGCAACAACAGAAGCTCAACATCATCGCTAGTAAACAAGGCATTCCAAATCAAGCCATCAGCTTTGATAGAGAGCAAGAGGAAGACGAGCCTGGACCATTGGTAAAAAATCGTGTTAAAACCACCAAACAGAGTCAAGGGTTTAAGGGGCTGCAAGACGGTGTCGATAGTCAGCTAAATGACTTAGGCTACAAGAAACCTCTACTGCCTTATTGGCTAAAACGATTACTCGCGATCGCTGTCTTGATGATAGGAATATTTTGGATATTGTGGCGAGTATTTGGTTAAGTGATTTAGCTAAATAAGAAACTGGCTCAACATATTCCCCATATAGCCACATACCGACTAGCTATAATTTAAGAATGTAGCTAGTCGAATAGTTCATTGAAAACCTGCCTTTGAATCCTTTCAAGTGTCAATTAATCTCAAATTACTTAGAGCAATCCTTTATATAAGAAGTAACAGCCTACGACGGTCAACAGTACTGCAAAGCATTTTTTCAGCAACTGCGGCGATAATGCGTGAGCGACTTTTGCGCCTAGCTTGGCGGTAAAGAAGCTCATAATGCTAATGCCTAAAAAAGCATAGATGTGAACAAAGCCAATCGTATTGGGTACGTCGACTTGAGCTTGCATGCCAAAGAACATAAACCCTAGCGCGCCTGCAATGGCGATCGGCAATCCACATGCGGCTGAGGTTCCAACTGCTTTTTGCATAACCACACCGTAACGTGTGAGATAAGGTACGGTTAAGCTACCACCGCCAATCCCAAAAATAGCAGAAGCGATACCGATGCCAGCCCCTGCTGCTAATTGCTTAGGTTTTGAAGGCAAAGCTATATGAACATTACCAGCATCGCTATTTGCTTTCTTTTTACCACCCATAAACATTTTATAAGCGACCCAAAGCAAAAACACACCAACAATCAACTGCAGATATAAACCAGATATCTGTCCTGCGATCCCTGCTCCTAAAAAGCAGCCTATTGCTAAGCCTGGCGTCAGATTTTTAAAGACAGGCCACATGACTGCGCCTTTCTTATTATGCGCCATGAGCGAGCTTATGGACGTGACAATAATGGTTGCCAGTGAAGTACCCAAGGCCAAGTGCATAATACTGTCAGGACTGTAACCCATTTGCGTAAAGACAATAAATAGCAGTGGTACGATAATAGTCCCACCGCCCACTCCAAATAGCCCCGCAGCAAATCCTGCTAGCGCCCCTATTACTAAAAAAGTTATTAATTCCACAGGATAGTTACTTCTTATTTAGATTTAATGAGATGATAATTATAGTTAAACGACTGCTTAATGTTGAACGAGCAATAGCCCATAGGCTCAGGGGTTGGACTATAAATACTGGATTAAATAAGTTCCACTTGCCCAACTCTAGAATAGGCACGGTTAAAGTAAACCAACCCTTCATCAGTTCCGCCTTGTGGCTCAGCCTGATTGATTGCGACAACGCGGCACATAAAGACGCTATGCGTGCCGACTTCTTGAATTTGTTCAATCTCACAATCAAAGCTGACCAAGGCATCCTCCAATACAGGAGCGCCTGTTTGTAATTGTGTCCAAGAACCATATTCGAACCGTTCTTCTGAACACAGTTTAGAGGCAAAAGCATTGGATAGCTGCTCATGTTGCGCGCCTAACACATTGACACTTAGAATCTTATTTTCCAGAAAGTAGCCATGTGACCGAGACGTTTGATTCATACAGACAAGCAAGGTCGGCGGTGTGTCTGTGACACTACATACTGCCGATGCTGTAAACCCATGTATGCCCGTCGCGCCTGATGTGGTCACCACATTGACCGCAGTCGTTAGCAAAGACATGGCATCTCTAAAGTCGGTCGCGTCAATCCTATCTTTAATCATTGCTTCAATCCCGAGAAACGTTAAAAAATAACGTTAAAAAATTGTGCTTCAATTTTAGTTTTGCAAAGGAAATTCTTTAAATAGAATTTCCTAAACGGCTAAACTCTAAGCAGTCAGTTCTTGACGAACGATTTGAGCACCAGCGCTTAATGCCGCGAGCTTACCACGTGCGACTTGGCGAGATAAAGGTGCCATGCCGCAGTTGGTCGCAGGATATAGCTTATCAGCATCGACAAATTGTAGCGCTTTGCGTAGCGTATCTGCCACTTCTTCTGATGTCTCAATAGTGTTGGTTGCCACATCAATGGCACCGACCATCACTTTTTTACCACGAATCAACTCAATCAGATCCATGGGTACACGTGAGTTTTGACACTCCAGTGAGATAATATCGATTTTTGATTGTTGCAGTTTAGGGAACGCTTTTTCGTATTCGCGCCACTCTGAGCCCAGTGTCTTTTTCCAATCGGTATTGGCTTTGATGCCGTAGCCATAGCAAATATGCACAGCTGTCTCACATTTTAGACCTTCAATGGCACGCTCTAAAGTTGCAATACCCCAGTCGTTCACATCATCAAAGAACACGTTAAATGCTGGCTCATCAAACTGGATAATATCAACGCCAACCGCCTCTAATTCTTTTGCTTCTTGGTTCAGGATTTTAGCAAATTCCCAAGCCAATTTTTCACGGCTTTTATAATGACCGTCATATAACGTATCAATCATCGTCATCGGCCCTGGCAGCGCCCATTTAATTGGCTGATCGGTTTGCTGACGTAAAAACTTGGCATCATCAACGAACACGGACTTTGGACGGCTCACCGCACCAATGACTGATGGCACGCTCGCATCGTAGCGATTACGGATTTTGACCGTCTCACGCTTCTCAAAGTCGACACCATCAAGGTGTTCGATGAATGTCGTCACAAAATGCTGACGAGTCTGCTCGCCATCACTCACAATATCAATCCCTGCATGCTGCTGTTCTTGCAATGATACACGCAGCGCATCTTGCTTGGCTTCAAGCAACTGCTCGCCCTCTAACGCCCAAGGTGACCAAATTTTCTCGGGTTCTGCTAGCCAAGAAGGTTTTGGTAAGCTGCCAGCGGTAGACGTCGGTAATAGTAGTTTCATACGATTTATCTTCTGATTAATTTATTTTTTATTATGTTGATGAGTGATGCTCAGTTAAGCAGCTTGCTTCCTAGCCGTTTTCTTGTCAGCGGCTTCTTTTTGAGCAGTATCGCCTGTTACATCATAGCTTGCAGCCCATTCTTCAAGGATGGTTTGATACGGCTTAATAAAATGTGTCTCAGTAAATCTGCCTTGAGTCACTGCCATTTGACTGCGTTCGGCGCGGTCATAGACTACTTGAGTCAATGAATAATCTTGGTAATTTAGGCTAGGTTGATACACTTGTCCAGCGCTTGAGTTGGCATTGTAAATCTCAGGACGGTAGATCTTCTGAAAGGTCTCCATGGTACTGATTGCACTAATCAGCTCAAGATCGGTGTAATCACTGAGCAAGTCCCCTGCAAAATAAAAGGCTAATGGCGCGGCGCTACCTTCAGGCTTAAAATAACGTACCGTTAAGCCCATTTTATAAAAATAGTCGTCGGTCAACGAGTATTCATCTTGCTTGTATTCAATACCTAATACAGGATGCTGATTGACAGTACGATAGTAAGTCTTGCTGGTTGACACGCTCAGGCAAATCACTGGTTTTTTGTGAAAATGAGCGTTGTAAGCCTCTGAATTTAATAAATACTGAAATAATTTGCCATGCAACTCACCAAAATTATCTGGCGTTATGGATGCTAGGTTTTTGTCACGATGCTCTGGTAACACAATACTAAAGTCATAATCACGCACATAAGATGAGAAACTGTTGCCAACCATACCGTCGATACGCTTGTTTTCTTTGTGATCCACAATCGTTGTTTTTAGCGTTTCGATAATAGGAAACGTCTGACCACTGCCTTTAACATCTAGATCGACAGAGATGATATCAACTTCAACAGAATAACGATCTGCTGTCAGATTGTCCCAATGCGCCAATGCATTAAAGCGGTTATTGATCATGGTTAACGTTTTGCGTAAGTTCTCTTGGCGGTGCTCGCCGCGTGCCAAATTTGCAAAGTTAGTCGTCAAACGCGTGCTATCTGCAGGCTGATAGTTTTCGTCAAAACGAATGTGCTTAATTGAACAATTGAATTCTTTACTCATGGTGATCCGCTACCTTATTTATCTGAGATAAAACCAAATCTTTGTATGAGGTGAATCATACCGAAATCTAAACATGAATAAAAACGATACAATTTAAACATAAGATGAATTTCATTCATCTTCCTGAAAATTAGATATATAAAGGAAATTGAATAGCAGAAGTTTTGAGAATTCATTTAACGTATAACTAACCCCTTCCCATACTGGCGGCGAAGAAGGCTTTTATACTGCTTAAGAGTATTTGAGGCATAAAAAAAGGATACCGTAGTATCCTTTTTCATCGTATTCAAAGCTAATAATAAATCGATTCTAGTGATGCTCACCCGGTAAAATTCTAGCAAAGGCACGCTGAGCAATATTTGGTTTTTTATCACTCGTCAATCCAGCACGAGTACTTGGGAAAATACGATAACCCATCGATTGAATACCAACGTTAATAGCTGGTGCTAATGAATAAGTCGCTGAGGCAAATTTGCCCATGTTACTGGCAATACTGTTTGGTTTATGGACAATCGCTTTGGCAACCATCATCGCCGCCTCATCCGGCATAAGCGCAGGCATGTAGCGGTATAACTTAGTTGGCTCAATCATCGGCGTACGCACCAACGGCATAAAGATATTGGTAATCGTGACATTATCGCCTTTTACTTCAGCAGCCAAGCAGCGACTAAAGGCATCCAATGCCGATTTTGAAGCGACATAAGCGGCAAAGCGCGGGCTATTCGCCAGCACACCAATCGATGATATATTAACAATTTGACCAGTCTGACGTTCAATCATCGTCGGCAAAAATCCAAGCACTATTTTAACCGCGCCAAAGTAATTGATATCCATGGTACGCTCAAAATCATGGAAGCGATCTATAGACTCGTGTACCGAGCGGCGAATTGAGCGACCAGCGTTATTAACCAAGACATCTACATGACCGAAATCTGCCAAAATTTGCGCGCTGACTTTTTCTATATCATCCATATTGGTCAGATCACAAGGGTAATAAGTAGCTCTACCACCAAGCTCCTCGATACTGTCTTTCACGGCTTTTAATTTGTCTTCAGTACGTGCCAACAAAATCACATGAGCACCGCATTCACTGAGCAAATAGGCCGTACGCTCACCAATACCACTTGATGCCCCTGTGATAATAACATGCTTATCTTTGACTGCTTTGCTGATTGCTTTTTTTGAGGGATTGGCCATAAAAGATCCTTTTCGTAAATGATACTTCCGTTAATGTTCGCCTAAAGCATAACAAATATAATTGGATTGAAGTTAATAAATAAGCCGTAAAATGCATTTAATATCATGAATATTAGCAGTTAGGTATTTATTATCAAGTGTATTGCTTAAACTGACCGTTTTTTCTTGCTATTCGTGCGCCTGCAAAAAAGTCTCGACCACTTTAAATTGCCCAACCGTACTTTCTTCACCATACATCGCCTGTCTAAAGGCGTTAGAATTTGGAATGCCTGTCGTATACCAAGCGATATGTTTGCGAGCGATGCGGCAGCCTGAGTACTCCCCGTAGAAATCATAAAGCTCTTGCAAATGGGCCAGTACGATCTCTTTTATCTCACTAACGCTCGGTGCCTCTAGGCGCTCGCCAGTACGCAAAAAATGCTCAATATCACGAAATATCCACGGCTGACCTTGTGCAGCACGCCCAATCATCACCGCATCACAGCCAGTCATCTCATACACGTGTTGAGCTTTTTGTGCGCTATCGATATCGCCATTGGCAATAACAGGAATGCTAATGCTTTCTTTGACTTCGCGTATTAGCTCATAGCGTGCACTGCCTGTGTACATGTCTTCACGCGTACGTCCATGAATAGCAATTGCTGCAATGCCGGCCTGCTCAGCACGCTTGGCGACTCGTAAGATGTTTTCACGACCGTTTTCAAAACCCAGACGTGTCTTTAGCGTGACAGGTGCATCAACGGCATTGACCGTTGCATCTAGTAATCGCGCGACCAAATCCTCATCTTGCAACAATGCAGAGCCTGCCAGCTTACGACAAACTTTTTTGGCCGGACAGCCCATATTGATATCGATAATCTGTGCACCATTATCAATCTGATATCGTGCCGCTTCAGCCAGTTTGTCCGGCTCAGCACCTGCTATCTGTGCCGAAATAGGCGCAATCTCATTGTCAAAATTGGCACGGTATAAGGATTTTTTGCGCGCATAAAGGGCCGTATCAGCGATGATCATTTCACTGACCGCATGACCTGCGCCAAATGATTTGCACAATCGACGAAAAGGGTTGTCCGTCACGCCTGCCATCGGTGCGACCATCAAACGATTTTCAATCGTCAGGCCACCGATATTTAATGGCTGTAATAGCGGATGATCAGACAAAGTCGAGGACGAAGGAAAAGCGGGAGAATCAGTAGACATAAAAAACGGCTTGATTTGTAAGGAAAACAAGCCGTTATTCTAAGGATTCCTGCGTTTATTGCAAGCTATTCACGTGAATAGCTTGCATAAGCATTGGTCATTTTTGATACATTTCATGCATTATTTATCAAGCACACTGCCCTGCTCTAGTGTGATGTCATCATCATGCTCTTGCATGCGCCACGGTAGACTATCAGGCGATATATTGAGGAAATGTAAATACTTCTCAAACTGATCAATGATGTCATTAATCACTGATTCAGATTTGTAGCCGTATAAGTCATAGGTCTGACCACCACGGCGTAGATACACCTCAGCGCGATGATGATGCTCTTGTGGCAAGGTATCTGCGCTGTCTTCAGTATAATAATCAGGCGCATCATGTTCAGATAAGCGAACTTCATACCAAAACTCGACATCGTCACCGCGCTGTAGCTCTAATACAGCTCGGTTATTGACCGCATCATAATTGACCTCAGTCGTCCAGCCGGTTTCTGCAAATTTAGACGACACCTCCATCATCGAAGGCATAACCACTTCTTTGATATAACTTAAGACCTTGTCACGCGTTGGCTTATCGGTCATATAATCAATACGCTCGCGCCATGCAGACGGTTTGAGTAAATGCGGCGGCAGTCTGTTGTCATTACCAAGGCTCTGATTACGATGTCCTTCGATACGCAGCGCACGCCACATACCAAACATTGAAATAAGAATAATAATCGCAAATGGTAACGCACTAACGATAGCCGCTGTTTGTAGGGCTTCTAAACCACCTGCAAGTAGTAATACTGCTGCGACAGCACCTTCAGTCACTACCCAAAAGCTACGCTGCCACCATGGCGTATCACTGCGACCACCTGCCGCTAGCGAGTCGATTACCAATGAGCCAGAATCTGATGACGTCACAAAAAACGTAATAATCAACAAAATAGTCAATGACGACACAAATTCGGTAAACGGTAACCGCTCTAATAATTTAAACAAAGCAATCGCTTGGTTGTTTTGTACTTCACTGATTAATGAGGTATAACCATCGACCATAATCATATGTAGCGCGGTATCACCAAACACCGAAAACCAGAAGAACGTAAAGAAAGTCGGTACTAGCATCACACCCAATACGAACTCACGAATAGTACGACCACGGCTAATCTTAGCGATAAACAGACCTACAAAAGGTGCCCATGCAATCGTCCATGCAAAAATAAATAAAGTCCAGCTGCCGATCCAATTGCTATTCTCGTATGCCTGCAAGCTAAAGGTACGTTCAACGATATTACCCAAATAACTACCTGTATTTTCCATAAAGGCATTCAAGATAAAAATGGTCGGACCGACAACAAATACGAACAGCATCAACGCAGTTGCCAACAGCATATTTAAAATAGATAAACGTTTTACACCCTTATCCATCCCTGCCAACACCGATACCAATGCCGCGGCGGTCACCAAAGCAATGGCAATCACCTGTACAGTCGTATTCACTGGAATGATATCTGGCAATAGATAATTGAGTCCCGCATTGATTTGCGACACTGATAAGCCAAGACTGGTAGCAATACCAAACATCGTACCTAATATCGCAAACACATCAACCGTATGACCGATAGGGCCATGAATCCTGTCACCGATAATCGGGTATAGCGTCGAGCGTATTGATAGTGGTAAACCATGACGAAACGCAAAATAAGCTAGTGATAAACCAACGACACCATAAATTGCCCAAATATGAAAACCCCAATGGAAATACGCAATTTGCATCGCTTCTTTTGCCGCGGCGATAGTCTGCGGATCCGACATTGGCGGACTAGAAAAGTGCATTACTGGTTCCGCTACCCCATAAAACAGTAGCGCAATCCCGTAACCTGCCGAAAACAGCATGGCAAACCATTCAAGGAATCCGTACTCCGCCTCAGCATGATCAGGGCCCAGCTTGATACTGCCATAAGACGAAAACGCCAGTACAATAATGAACATCAAAAACAGTGCCACTGCCAGCATATAAAACCAGCCGAATGTCTCAGTCGTAAAACTAAGCACATCACTAAACAGAGCACCCGCTGCTTCAGGATTAATAGCCGTACCAATGACCAATAGCAGCATAATAATGGCTGCAGGTACAAAGACTGGTAATAAAATAGTCGAACGAGGTAATTTACTCATGAAAGATAATATCCTCAAAAGTTGACGATGCCTTTTTATGAAAATTTTTAATTAAGGCAAAGATTAGAAAATGTGTGTGAATGGTTATAATAATTATCACACTCTTTTCCAAAACCCTAGACAAGCGTTCAACTCGTAACATGACTTTAACGAATGTTACATGACTATTACCAAGAAAATAAAAAAGGCAGCTTGCTAGCTGCCTTTGGATTGTATATGTACTCTACTTTGGTAATTTATAATCTATAAATGCTCGCTAATTCATAAATACCAGTATTTGTTGTACCTAAACAGAAGCAATCTGTTTCCTAACTAAGCATCAATCACTGCCGCCAACTTCTGCGCAATATTTGCCAAATCATTATTATCAGCTTGGGTTACTGCATGACGACCCAATTCATGGATACTTGATGGAATGAGATGTACATGATAATGAAAGACTGTTTGACCTGCTTGTGAGCCATTCAACTGCATTTGGATAACGCCTTCACGCTCAAATACTTGGCGCTGAGCTTGCATAACTTTTTTAGACGTCATTAGCACCGCAGCAGCATATTCAGGCTCAAGATCCGCCAAATCAACGGCTTTCTGTTTTGGTATGACCAATACATGGCCTTCTGCTTGTGGCATGATATCCATAAAGGCGAGCGTTTTATCATCTTCATATACTTTGTGATATGGAATATCACCATCTAGCATTTTGGCAAAAATGTTATTGTCATCATAAGCAGTTTGTGGATTTACTTCAGTCATTATTTCTTCCTTTAAGAGTTTTATTATTAGTTAATTAATAGCTTAATAGCTATCAAAAATAGATAAAAGTGTCTGTCATATAGTGGACGAAATATAGTTTTAGTACAAGTCAGTATGACAATCGAATTTGAAAAATATCAAGCCATATTCCAACCATGCTAGCTCACTAATTTATTGGCAGGCCGTACCCTTAAAATGTTATATTAACCCTCTATTTTAATAACGCTATGCTTATGGATTTGCCTACTTTGCCAACTCAACCAGATATGGATAATACTGCTGTAACCCTTGATAATCAGGAAGAATACTCTGATATTGAGAGGGAAAGTGGTACTCAAACCATCGATCCAAACGCTATCATATTAGCAGAAGCATTGACTGATAAAGCCATCAGCTGGCAGATACATAATTGTAAAATTATAAAGAAGACTGTTACGCAAGATTTGCCATTGCCTTTTTTGTATCACTATGACAGTTTAGATGATGCGATCAAACAAACGCACCCGCTCACTCCTGAGTTACTGCTTCAATTCAATACACCCATGTCGGCTCATGAGGCTGCCAAGTTAATTGGCATTGACGAGGAACTGCTGACCAGTCCTTGGCATGTGAAAATTATTGGCTCGTTGGTCGTATTTAGTGAGGCATTACAATTGGCCGTACGGCTACATTGGACCAATACGGGTAAAGAGACGCAGCAGGTATATACCAAGGATGCTGCCGACGCTATTATTGCCGCTTTTAAAGACTGGCAGTTTTTTGGTCGTGTAGACGTCCTTTATAAAAACAATAAGCAAATATTAATTAGTATTGACGAGCTAAACCCTAACACGCAAGCACTACCTGCCGAGTCACTGTTGACGATTGAAGCTAGCGGCGATTATCAACAGCTACTGGCTACTCATGCGCTTGCAGCCATTGTAAAATTAGAAGCAGACAAAGCCGATCTTCCTTGGTTTGACAAAGCCATATTAGAACGTATTGAATAGATATTTTGAATAACGGTTTTTTCGCTCATCGCTTGTGGTTATTAATTCGTTATTATTAATTCACTGTTATTAGCATATTGTTTTTAGTTATTCATATCTAATGGTATGGTAACGAATTAGTATTATTCACTAGTACTCACTCTCTATAAAAAGCACACTATCCCTATTAAAACTAAGGGTGCACATTTTAACAACCCCGCCTATTTGTAAGGAATATCACATGGATTATCGCTCAAAAACCTCTACCGGCGGTCGTAATATGGCAGGCGCGCGCGCATTATGGCGTGCAACCGGCATGACTGACGGCGACTTTGGCAAACCAATCATTGCGATTGCTAACTCTTTTACCCAGTTTGTACCCGGCCATGTGCATCTAAAAGACCTTGGACAACTGGTCGCCCGTGAGATTGAGCAAGCAGGCGGCGTTGCAAAAGAATTCAATACCATTGCGGTCGATGATGGTATTGCGATGGGCCATAGCGGTATGTTGTACTCGCTACCAAGCCGCGATTTGATCGCTGACTCTGTCGAGTATATGGTCAATGCCCACTGTGCAGATGCACTAGTTTGTATTTCTAACTGCGACAAAATCACTCCGGGTATGCTGATGGCCGCCATGCGCCTTAACATTCCAGTGGTGTTTATTTCAGGTGGTCCAATGGAAGCGGGCAAAATCTTAGCCAGTACCGTTGGTAAGAGCCACAATACCGATAGTAGTGACAGCAGTGCTGTTCGCAAACTTGACCTTGTCGATGCGATGATGGACGCTGCTGATGATAGCATCAGTGATGAAGACGTCGCCGCTATCGAAGCTTCAGCCTGCCCTACTTGTGGCTCATGCTCTGGTATGTTCACAGCAAACTCGATGAACTGCTTGACCGAAGCTTTAGGTCTAGCTTTACCAGGTAACGGCTCACTACTAGCTACTCATTCATTGCGCCGCGAGCTATTCTTAGAAGCGGGTCGTACGATTGTCTCATTAGCCAAGCGTCGTTATGAGCAAGATGATGACTCTGTACTACCACGCTCTATCGCTACCAAAGCTGCTTTTGAAAACGCCATGAGCTTAGATATCGCCATGGGTGGTTCTACCAATACCATCTTGCATCTACTTGCTGCGGCCAATGAAGCAGAGATTGACTTTAAGATGGCTGACATTGACCGTCTAAGTCGCGGTGTACCTTGTCTGGCAAAAGTAGCCCCTGCCTCACAGAAATACCATATGGAAGATGTGCATCGTGCTGGCGGTGTCTTTGCATTACTTGCTGAACTTGATCGCGCCGAGTTACTAAAAACTGATGTACCGACTATCCATAGCGCAACGATGAAAGAAGCGATCGGTAAGTGGGACATCATGAACCCTGACAACCATGAAGCTCGCGCACGCTTCCTTGCAGCACCTGGTGGCGTACGTACCACAGAAGCGTTCTCACAATCAAAAGAGTGGTCAAACCTCGACGTCAACCGTGAGTCAGGCTGTATCCGTAGTGCCAAACACGCCTACTCTACAGATGGCGGCTTAGCCGTACTATATGGCAATATCGCCGAGCGTGGCTGCGTGGTCAAAACCGCAGGCGTTGATGAAAGCATCTTGACCTTTACTGGTCGTGCACGTCTATTTGAATCACAAGACGATGCGGTTGCTGCGGTATTGGCTGATCAAATCGTTGCAGGCGATGTGGTCATCATTCGCTACGAAGGCCCTAAAGGCGGCCCTGGTATGCAAGAGATGCTATACCCAACGACTTATCTGAAGTCAAAAGGATTGGGTAAAGAATGCGCCCTACTGACTGATGGTCGCTTCTCTGGTGGTACATCAGGTCTATCAATTGGCCATGCTAGCCCAGAAGCTGCTGAAGGCGGGGCGATTGGTTTGGTCGAAGAAGGCGATAGTATTCATATCGATATCCCAAACCGTACCATCAACATGAAAGTGAGTGATGCAGACTTAGCCGCTCGCCGAGAAGCTATGGAAGCGCGTGGTCGTGATGCATGGAAACCCGTCAGTCGTGATCGTCATGTCTCGCCAGCATTACGTGCTTATGCGGCTATGACCACCAGTGCTGATACTGGTGCCGTACGTGACGTGAGCCAAGTGGAGCGTTAATCCATATACTATTGATATTTCAAACATACTGATAAAAACATATTAAGCCTGCGCAATGCAGGCTTTTTTTTCACCAAAAAACAACGTAGCTGTCGTTTTGATAACTATTTTTTGCGGTAATTATTTTATTTTGACGTCATGATAAAGAGTATCAGTGACTGACTATCAACTATTGCTATTAATTATCATCGATATCTAAAACTACTTTTTTAAAATCGACCCTTAAAACATAACGACGTGCGTAAACCTTATGATTGAAAAATATAACTTATTCTTATTAATCTGCGGGATTGCCTTTTTACTCGGGGCCTTGTTTCCTGTTATTTTTAAGCGCACCTCTATCTCATTACCGATGCTCCAAGTCAGCTTCGGTCTGATGATGGGCTACTGGTGGACGTCTTTATCCTTTTTAGACCCACTTGATAACGGTTTACTCATCGAAAAACTGACTGAGATTGTTGTACTGGTCTCATTGGTTGGTGCTGGTATTAAAATCGATACAGAGCTGTCTTGGCGATTGTGGCGACCAACAGTAAGGCTACTACTTATTACCATGCCTATTGGTATTTTTGCGATGGCAGTCTTGGGGTATTACGCGTTTGGTTTGAGCCTTGGTGCAGCTATCTTATTAGGTGCAGTGTTAGCGCCCACTGATCCCGTGTTGGCTTCTAGCATTCAGGTGGGACCTCCCAATACAGGAGGAGAAGACACACCGCGCTTTACCTTGACGTCAGAGGCAGGGTTGAACGATGGCCTGGCTTTTCCGTTTGTGTATTTAGCGATTAAAATTGCGGAAGCATTCAGTGAAGGCAAAGCCTTTACTTACGAGATGCTATGGTCGTGGTTTACTCATGATGTCTTATGGAAGATTGGCGCAGGCGTAGTGGTAGGTGTACTGGTTGGTAAAATATTGGCCAAAATCGTGTTTTCTAGACACACTCGCGAGACTACCATCTCGCAAGGTTATGTGGTTATTGCATTGACGCTACTAGCCTATGGTCTTGCCGAGTATGTACACAGCTATGGCTTTATCGCTGTATTTGTGGCCGCATTTGCGTTTCGTCGCTCGGAGTGTGAGCATACCTATCATCAAAAACTGCATGATTTCGCTGAGCAATCAGAAGGCTTATTAATGTCATTAGTGCTGGTTATCTTCGGCATGTTCCTCGGTCAAGGGCTGCAGGCAGGTGTCGAGTTGACATGGCGCGTCTATATCGTCAGCTTTACCTTCTTATTACTTATACGTCCAATTGGTGGATTTATTGCCTTATCAGGATTGAACCTACCCCATACCGAGAAATACGCAATATCAGCTTTGGGTATTCGCGGTATCGGTACTTTGTATTATCTGTCCTATGCGCTCAATCAAAGTTTCTTCGCAGATGAAGATGCGCTTAAACTATGGATTGTCTGTTCGATTGTTATTTTGACTTCTATCTTTATCCATGGTCTCAGCGCATCAAGATTGCTTAAAATGACACCAAAAAAGCAGCATTAAAATTAATGCTGCTTTTATTTGAAACAGAATCAATTCGCGATTAAAACTAGCATTATTAAAGTATCTCTTCTACCCAGCTCAAGACGGCTTCTGTCAGCGCAAACTGACGAACGTCATTGAGCATAGTGGCATCAAAATTATGGATAAAAGCAAATGATAATTGGCGCTCAGGGTCACACCAAGCAACCGAACCGTTATATCCCATATGCCCAAATCCTGATAATGCAGGACTCATTCTCTTATCCGTATCATCGTTGTTAGCATACAAGCTAAATAATCTATGGTATCCCAATCGCCATTTCATAGCCGCTGGCATAACCGCATCTAAACCCTCGACCTGCGGCGTAGATAACTGCTCAAAAGTAGCACTATCAATCAGCGTTTTTCCTTGCCATACACCGCCATTAGCGAGCATTGCGTAAATCGTTGCCAGTGCTTTAGCGGAAGCGACACCATTTGCCGCTGGAATGACCGCCTGTAATGTTTGACGCTTATGATAATCAAGCGCGTGCTTGCCAGCAGGTATCAGCGCCGCCTTATAGTTTTTTAGATTGAGCTGACTGGTATTGAAATATAAGCTATTGATACGCGCCGTATTCAAGATAGGTTGTATGCTGTCAGTATCAGGGTTATTTAGACTGTCATCAAGGTTACTTTGCGTCTCAGCTGCACGCTTGTCATTTAGCATTTTCTGTTGCCAGTAATGATAACTAGGTAAGCTTGTATAAGTACGTAAAGTCTCTTGAGAGTCTACTTTTAAGGTTGGTTTTTGGCGTCTCGATTTTAATTGGGAGCTCGTATCCTCTGTTTCTTCAAAATCTTTGGCCAATTTTGCCACCTGATCTACTTTGCTATCTGGCACACCAAAATAGCAGCTGTCGGCAATACCCAGAGGCTCTGTTAGATACTGGCGCAGTGCTTCAGCGAATGATAGATTCGTGACCGCATCTACTACGCCGCCCAATATCCAACCATAGATCAATGCACTATAAGCGCTGTCATATTTGGGCGCATCTTCGGGAGAGGTAATAGGCATCGCTGCAATGTGACGCAGCATCGTATTCCAATCGAGTACCGTCTCGCTATCGACATCGATACTTTGAATCGAAAACAAATCAGCCTGATGTGACATGATTTGTCGCAACGTAATTTGGTCTTTGCCGTTTGCAGCAAATTCTGGCCAATAATGGGCAATAGGTTTGTCATATTCGATCAGTTGCTGCGAAACCAGCACATGAACCAACGTTGCCAATACCCCTTTACCAGTAGAAAAGTTAATTGCCAACGTATCGGGTAGCCACGACATATCGGGACGCGCCATACCTGTACTGGCTTGCGCAATGCATTGACCTGCTTGATACACGGCCACAGCCCCGCCAGCAGGTGCATCATCAAGCTGTAAATCTGTCAGTAATTGCTGTAAGTTTTTTTGAAAGTCAGCGTTTATAGATGTATTAGAATTTTCTGTATTATGATCCATTATTATTACCTTACTCCAGTGATATGAATTATTCTATTTTTAAAATGATAGCTATATGTAAGCTATAGTCAAAGAGGGCTAAAACGAATACAAGGTAGCCGATTACAGATTGCACAAGTAGTTCTTTGACTATATAAAATATTTGAACCAGTATAAATGAATTGTGAGCCAATAAAAAAGGCCACCTATTGGTCGCCTTTTTTATTATTTATTCCGATAACATTTTTAAATTTTGCTAACGTCTAAGACAGCAATAATATTCAATGCCACAAATCTAGTTAACGCGGTACTAGTAAACGGTTATGAACTTCTTGTTCAAGCTTAGTCAAACCATGGCTGCGACCACGTTCCATAGCCGTATCCATCTTACGTCCACGCAACCATCCTGCCCGTAGCGCTATTGCAGCTCCTACTCTATTGCCCGACCCACAGTGCATAGCGACTTTTTTGCCATGATGTTGGCGTAATACATTATCAAATGCCAATATCTTAAGCTGCTTTAGCTCTTTGGCACCGCTGATAGGCAGCT
The DNA here is from genome assembly GCF_002836715.1 of Psychrobacter sp. 4Dc. Lineage (GTDB taxonomy): Bacteria > Pseudomonadota > Gammaproteobacteria > Pseudomonadales > Moraxellaceae > Psychrobacter. Next base: position 3,434 of record NZ_PJAT01000076.1, on the reverse strand, counting down.
GTTCGTAGTGCATACCTGCTTGCTCAACCGCCGATGCCTCATCAAAGCTTAATTCGTCATCAGGCTGCAGGTTGATGACCAGCTCGACGCCCGCTTTCGCTAAAGCCGCGACTTTTTCGTCATCTAATGCACCGCATACGATAGTGTTTGCGTCTGGACGAAAATAAGGCTCAAAGATATCGGCCAAATCAATGCCATTATCAGCACTAACATGAATGTTAGCGCCGCTATCATTAGCAGCGACCGTATCAGTCGTTATCGAGCTATCTGTTTGATCTACGTCTATCGCGTTTTCTTCTGAAGGCATGTTTTGTGAAGTCATAATAATAAATATGTACGTTAAATATGGCTATTAAAATAGAAGCTTTATGATGTTTATATTACTTGCTGTCGCTCTTTAAGGTCATAACACCCGCCAAATGCGGTTTATTGTTTTTAGAGCTATACAATCCAAACTCACAAGTATCATCTATGTTTGTAAGTTGGGCTACTGGCTCAGCAATCAGCTCTACTTCAGCTGGCAAAAAGATAGGCAGCTTAAATGCGACATCAATCGTGTAAGCATCAGGCAAGTCACCCATTAGAGCAAGACACTTAGCTTTTGACCACATACCGTGCGCAATCGCTTTAGGAAAACCAAACGCGCGTGCTGATAGTGGATGCAAATGAATCAAGTTAAAGTCGCCTGAGACAAAGGCATAACGACGACCGATATCTTCTGGCACTTCAAAAATGCTATGAACACCTGCTTCGTTTACTTCAGGCTTGACCATGACCGGACGCGGCGCGCTCTTCTTATCTTTACTGCTAGGTTTTTTGCTACGTGATAAATAAGTCGATGTACCTTCCCAGATAACTTCATCTTCTGACTTTACGATAGTCACGAAGTCAAACTGCTGACCTTGGGCATGATCGCGCAGGTTATCAAAAGTGACCGACATTGCTACCGTTTCACGCTCCCCAATCGGGCGATACTGGGTGACGCTATTATCGACATGGACAAGACCCAACATGGCAAATGGGAATGGCTCTTTGACCATCATGTTCATTTGCAGCGTCTGTGACAATACTGAAAAGTAAGTTGCTGGCACTTTACCATCATCAGCAAAACCGCAAATTTTGCGATAGTCATCTAGGTTTTCTTGATCGATATGCAAGTCATCTACATAGTAAGTAGATTGTGGCAACTGGTCTCTACTGACCTTGCCACCATTACCGATAGGCAATAAGCTTTTGACAATATTGGCATAAGTGGTGTGCGCTTTTGGCAACGCATCATAATGTTTGTCTGACATAAGTACATCCTAAGTGTGGCTTGAACAAGTTCTTTAACGTATATAAATACAATCTGCAGTCATTGACTAAAGCCTACTATTAAATCATCTAATAAGCATTAAATTTAATCAACCTCATGAGTATCTTTAATAGCAAAAAATAGTTTGGCTATTGGTTCTTGTGTTTTTATCATAAAAAAGCCACCCTTGGGCAGCTTTATTACACTTTATCAGAGATTATTTCGTAAGCATATGTGATACAAACGAGAAATAATAGGCCATATGATACAACTACTGTCTCTATCTGCACCTTATTTCTCACATATACCTGTCAATTAATCAACATTACGCACCAAGTAAGCTTTGACCACAGACGCGAACCGTGTTGCCATTTAGACCGCCAGACGCAGGTGACGCGAACCATGCGATAGTCTCAGCCACATCTACTGGCAAACCGCCTTGGCTCATTGAATTCATGCGGCGACCAGCTTCACGAATAGCAAACGGAATGGCTTCTGTCATTTGGGTTTCGATGAAACCAGGAGCGACTGCATTGATCGTCATGCCTTTAGCATTGTCTTCTAATTGCTTGGCAGTTGCGTTAACCAAACCAATTACCCCAGCTTTAGAAGTGGCATAGTTGGTCTGACCCATGTTGCCCGCGATACCTGAAATTGAAGACACACATACGATACGTGCGTTTTCTTTCAGTACATCATTGTCCAACAAGTAGCGATTCAATCTAGCGATACTGCCTAAGTTGATATCAATGACCATGTTCCATTTTTTCTCATCCATCTTAGCCAATGTCTTATCACGAGTCACGCCAGCATTATGGATGATTGAATCTAGACCACCACGTTTTTGGGCAGCGTCAGCGATTTCTGCACCAGCGTTTTCACTAGTGATATCTACCGTCAAAGCAGAGCCACTGATTTCGCTAGCAACTTTTTGTAGGTCAGCTTGCTGCTGTGGTACATCTAGACAGATAACATGAGCCCCTTCACGAGCCAACACGCGAGCGATAGCTTCGCCAATACCGCGACTTGCGCCAGTCACTAGCATAGTCTTGCCGCCCAAAGGCTGGTTCCAGTCAACATCGACCGAGCTGCCTTTACTGACACGTACTACTTGTCCTGATACGTAAGCTGAACGAGCTGAGGTAAAAAAGCGTAAGGTTGAATCTAGGTTTTGCTCTGCGCCTTCTTCAACATAAATCAGCTGCGCTGTGATACCGCGCTTAAACTCTTTGCCCACTGACTTCACAAAACCTTCAAGCGAGCGTTGAGCCATTGCAGATTCAATATCAGTGATGTTCTCTGGCGTACGACCAACCACGACCACACGGCCTGATTTTTCTACGCGGCGTGCAACTGTATGGAAAAACTCATAAAGCTCTTTTAGCTGTTCAGCATTGCTAATATTACTGGCATCAAAAAGCAGTACTTTGAATTGATCATCGCCGCCCGTGTTGGCTTTTGCCTCTACGCCTGCATCAGCAAGTGCGTCTTTGATATCATCGCTGCTGTTTACATATACTTCAGCATGGACATCTGACAGGATACGGGCAACAGATTCACTGACACTCTTGTCATCACCAGTAGCACGGCCAACCAATACGCTACCACGCACCAAACGCTCACCGCTTTCGAAACGATCAAGCGTCGTTGGCATTGGCAAACCTAAGTTTTTTGCTACTTTTTTGCCAATAGAAGATTGAACAAAATCACCATAACGGTCTGACATAATATAATCCTTATAATTAATGATTCGTATAATAATAAAAAATGCAATGAATCTATTATATAGAGACATTGACATCGTCATTATTTAAATTTAGTAAATCGCCTCAAAACTAGCCTAACTATACACTTCCCTTATAAACAAGTCCAAAAACAGATAATGTCTACAACAATCTGTAAACAAGTCAGTATACAAGCCAGTCGTTTTTAGCAGCGTTAAGCGCCACTATAACATGTTAAAATCCGACCTATAGGTTATGGCATACTTAATTATTGATAACAATATATTATCAAACGTACTGTTATGCAATGCTAATATTTCTTACTAGTCAGTCTATTAGAGCCATGCGTCATGGTCATGAATCTACTACCGACCTCATACAAGCGTCACATAGTTTGCTAAAGAGATACATTAAGT
>NZ_PJAT01000075.1 GCF_002836715.1 Psychrobacter sp. 4Dc | reverse complement strand
ATACAAAGTGTAATTATTTATTATAATTTGTATTAGTATTATTACTAAATGTTCAATGCCAACTATATACTAATAGTTTTATATAAACAAAAAAATTTACATATTTTTCTTAATTAAACATCAACTTAGCTCTTTAAAACTAATAGCGGAACTCAGTCAAGCTCACTACATCTATCGAAAAATTTCGGTAGTAATTTTCAGGTTAAATAACGGACTGAAATATAATTAAAAAGAGCTAAATAGCAATACCAATATAGGTTTGCGTTAAATGCTCTAATATTTATAAAGAGCAATAACAAAAAAACCGCTAAGCAAAAGCTTAGCGGTTTTTTTTATTACCATTCTAAAGTTTACTGATTTTTAGCATAGACTGGTAATTCTGCACAAATCGCTTCTACTTTAGCGCGTACTTCAGTAGCAACCGCTTCATCACCGCGGCTGTCTAGTACGTCACAGATCCAACCTGCCAACTCACCCGCTTGTGCTTCGTTGAAACCGCGAGTAGTAATCGCTGGCGTACCGATACGGATACCAGAAGTCACGAATGGTGATTTTGGATCGTTTGGTACAGCATTTTTGTTGACAGTAATGTGTGCTTCACCAAGCCATTTGTCCGCTTCTTTACCCGTCATTTCTTGCTTAACGAGGCTGATCAGCATTAGATGGTTTTCAGTACCACCAGAGATGACTTCATAGCCGCGCTCTTGAACCACTTTTGCCATTGCTTGGGCATTTTTCACTACTTGCTGCTGATACGTTTTGAAGTTATCTTCTAACGCTTCTTTAAAGCAAACCGCTTTTGCAGCGATAACATGCATCAATGGGCCACCTTGGTTGCCTGGGAATACAGCTGAGTTTAGCTTTTTAGCCAATACTTCATCACGCGCCAAAATCATACCTGAGCGTGGGCCACGTAGAGTTTTGTGCGTAGTCGTCGTAACCACGTCAGCGAAAGGTACTGGATTTGGATAAACACCGCCAGCAACTAGGCCTGCAACGTGAGCCATATCGACCAATAGATACGCGCCTACTTCATCCGCGATGTCACGGAAACGCTGCCAATCGACTACTTGCGAGTAAGCTGAAAAACCAGCAATAATCATTTTTGGCTTATGCTCACGCGCCAAGCTCTCTACTTGATCATAGTCAATAAGGCCAGTACCGTCTACCAATCCGTACTGTACGGCATTGTAGTTCAAACCTGAGAAGTTGATATGTGCGCCATGGGTCAAGTGACCACCAGCGTCTAAGCTCATGCCTAGTACAGTGTCATTTGCCTCTAACAATGCTAAAAATACGGCTGAGTTTGCTTGGCTACCAGAATGAGGCTGAACGTTCACATACTCTGCACCGAACAACTCTTTAGCACGGTCAATAGCCAATTGTTCAACGACATCCACATGCTCACAACCACCATAATAACGCTTGCCAGGATAGCCTTCTGCGTATTTATTGGTAAGGTCAGTACCTTGTGCTTCCATCACTGCTTGTGAGCAGTAGTTTTCAGAGGCGATAAGCTCGATGTGGTTTTCTTGACGAACGCTTTCTGCGGCCATCGCTTCAGCAAGTACTGGATCAAAATCTTTGATAGAAATATCTTTAAACATAGTGATGTCCTAAGTAGTGACTGTCATTAAAAAACGTCATTGAAAAGAAGCTTATAGCCTGCTCACAATAAAACAACTACTGCGTCAACGTCGCTGAAGTACTATTAATACCTCTGCACGCTGTTTTTCTGCAGTCTGTTTTATGGTATGACCCTTATTGTGAATGGAGTCTATTAGCAAAGATTGAAATAAGAATAAATACAGGCGACTGACCTGTTATTAACTTGACTGATTCGTCAATAAAATCGATGTACATTTGCATCAATATCATCGCGAAAGATTAAGTGTAACATGAAAATTTGTGCTGTGAGCGCAAAAAAACCTCACCTTAAGATGAGCGAATTAAATGACTATATCACACAGATAAATAGCCAATAAAATAAAGGATTTACCCGCTGAATGTTTTCGCCAATATGCCTTTTTATGCTGTTTTAGGCATAAAATATTTTTAAGCGTGGCTAGATATAGTCGATTCACTTTAAAAGTAATACAAGGCAGCCGAGTGTAGATGTATATTAAATAACTCAAGCAAGGTTAACCTAGTAATATTTTTATAGGTCGCTAGTTAAAAACGCAGGTAAGAACGTTTCACTAATCATAAGCGTGCGACCATACCAGTCATAACACGTTTGTCGTTGCCAACCGTCACTGGTATGACTGATAAAACGCTTATTTGGCAAAGTACGGCGACGCTTAAATAACACGTAGCCAATAGGTGTGTTTTTCAGATGCTGAAGACGACAAGACTGACCTTTTAAACTGTTTAAAGGAAAGATGCTCTGTGCTTGCACCCATGGCATGTCATTATTGCCATATAGCTGCACTTCCCGTATCCATGCCAGCATTGGACGATTTAGCATCATGCCTTGTACACCCAGCTGCTTTTTTTGAGCTAAAGTCAGCGAACGATAGCCTTCAAAGCTGCGTTTTACGCGCAGCGGCTGCCCTGCCTTCTCTTCTAATATCGCAGTGAGAGAGCCTTCAGCATTGAGCCAAGGTAAGAGTTCAGTAGGAGGTAAATCATTGGTAGAACTAAAAGAATTGCTGGTCATAGTTTATAGCTATTATTTTTTATAGGGTGTTTAACAATTAAAAGGTACATACGAATAAAAGCAGAGTGAGTCACAGCTGACTGCTATTATAAATTACTGCTATTAGGCACTACCATCAAATTTAGGCATATTGTCAGCATTAAAAGGCAGAGCTTCAAAAGCCTGCTGACGATACTGCGCCATATGCTCACGATCTCTAGCACAAAAATCGCCAATCGCCGGTACAAAACGCGGATCATAGATACGGTGGATAGAATGTGTCGTCGTTGGGACAAAACCACGTACTAGCTTATGCTCGCCTTGCGTACCAGGATCAAAAGATATCAATCCTTGCTCAATAGCAAACTCGATACCTTGGTAATAACACAGCTCAAAATGCAAGCTGTCATATTCACCGAGCGCACCCCAGTAACGACCATATAAGGTGGCATTATTATCGCCACCAACATTGTCACCACCAACATTGTCACCATCAGCCTTGTCGCTATCAGGTCTGTCATATAAGAACAAACTACTCGCGATAATCTCACCACTGGCGTCGAGTGCTTGTGCAAGCATTATATGCTCAGGCATGCTCACTGCCAATGCCATAAAAAAATCTATCGTCAAATAAGGCTGCTGTCCGCGTACTGCATAGGTCATCACATAACAATGATAAAAAGCCTTCCAATCAGCATCGCTAATAGCATCGCCGCATTTTCGTTGGCAAATAATGCCTTGCTCGGCAACTTTACGGCGCTCAGCCCGAATGGTTTTACGCTTTTTGGCTTTTAAGGTCATCAAAAACGCATCAAAATCTGCAAATGGCTTACTGTCATTAAGTAAGTCTTTGTTTTGCCATAAGAACTGGCAACCTTGACGCTCAAATATCGGTAGCTCAATAGCAGCTGATTCTACGCCGCTTTCTTGAGCCGCTATCGCATGCTCTACATCAATTTCAGTTGGCATAGATGTGGTGGCGATAGAGGCAAGCTCTGGTGTCACAAACAGTCCATGCCAGCTTGAGGCGCCCACTTGTTGAGCGATATCATCGATACCTGCGATGGCCGTTCTGAGGATATCCTCATTTAATACTTCACCTTTGGCCAACCAAACTCTCTGACCAGTAATCGGTGTATATGGTGCGCTAGTGACCAAGCGCGGATAATAATCAACACCATAGCGCGCATAAGCTTCAGCCCATGCATGATCAAATACAAACTCACCGCGATGATGACCTTTTATAAATACTGGCATGACAGCCACAGGCTGCAATGTATTTTTTGCTGTGCTATCTACTAAGGTATCGCTGCTAACTTCACTATTAGTAGCATCAGCGACACGATGTACCAAAATAAATATCGGTAGCCACCCTGCCTGCTCACCAATTGCTCCGGTGTCAGTCAGCGCTTGCCAAAAAGCAAATGACATAAAAGGGGTATCTGGCGTCTGCCACTCTGTTTGGCTCTGCCAGCTGGTATCATTAATCAGCGCATACTCTAAACTCATATTCACCGTCACTATTATAATCGCGATATATTTATCGATAACCAATCTATTGATGACCTAGACTAGCAAATTTTTACGTCATTGCTGTCACAATTTGCAAAAACTTATCCGCACCCAATAGAAAACCACCAACGATAACGCGGGTGGTTTGCAAGAATGCGCTCATGGGCAGTAAGATCAATATAAAACGTCATGAAAAAACAGTAGTTGTATGGAAAAGATGATATCGAAGCCGATGACTGGTAGAATAAGGTTGTTATTAGCTTAGTATAATTCGAAACCATAGGATACGAGCTAAAACAGTATACTTAGTTCATGGTATACGATTGACATCCTATCGGATTTATAGTGGATTGATTATAATGTAGCGTCAGTGATTCACTTTTAGGCAATTGTGCACCGACTGTTAACGTGTTGCCTTTAAATGCTTTTTTCATGAATATTATTAAAAGAAAATGTCTAACCTGTCTTAAAAATTTCTAAGAAGCTACATATGAAGTATTTGTTCTAACCATATCATGGATTATTACATAGTATCATTGACGCATATTCAACACTATATTTGAGCTTTATTATTAACTACAGCCTAAAGGAAGATCTAACTAAAATGTCAAAAATTATTTATACAAAAACTGACGAAGCCCCAGCGCTGGCGACTCTGTCGTTCTTACCTATTGTCGAAGCATTCACAAAAACAGCAGGCGTTGAAGTTGAAACCAGCGATATCTCTGTTGCAGCGCGTATATTGGCTGAATTCCCTGAATACTTGACCGAAGAGCAACGTGTTCCGGACAACTTAGCTGAGCTAGGTCGTCTGACTCAAGACCCAAATACTAACATCATCAAACTGCCAAACATCAGTGCTTCTGTACAGCAGTTAAAAGCCGCTATCAAAGAGCTACAGAGCAAAGGCTATGCTATTCCTAACTTCCCAGAAGATCCACAAACTGACGAAGAAAAAGAACTACGCAAGCGCTATGGCAAAAGCTTAGGCAGTTCAGTGAACCCAGTACTACGTGAAGGTAACTCAGATCGCCGTGCTCCTAAAGCCGTTAAAAACTATGCACGCAAGCACCCACACTCTATGGGTGAGTGGAAGCAATGGTCAAGCACGCACGTATCACACATGCATGGCGGCGACTTCTACGATGGCGAGCAATCTACGACATTAGATAAAGCTCGTACGGTACGTATGGAGTTGTTACTTGATGACGGTACTCAAAAAGTATTAAAGCCTAAAATTGCTTTGCTTGATAAAGAAGTCATCGATCTGATGGTCATGAGCAAAAAAGCACTATTAGAGTTTTATGAGCGTGAAATGGAAGATTGCCGCGAAGCTGGTATCTTGTTCTCATTGCACGTAAAAGCAACCATGATGAAGGTCTCGCATCCTATCGTCTTTGGTCATGCGGTTAGAATCTACTACAAAGAAGCCTTTGAAAAACATGGCGCATTCTTTGATGAGTTAGGTATTAACGTCAACAACGGTATGGCAGATCTATACGATAAGATCTCAACGCTACCAGCTTCAAAACGTGAGGAGATTGAGCGTGATTTACATGCGTGTCAAGAACATCGCCCACGTCTGGCCATGGTTGACTCTTCAAAAGGTATCACCAACTTCCATTCACCAAGTGATGTAATCGTTGATGCTTCTATGCCAGCGATGATTCGTTCAGGCGGTAAAATGTGGGGTGCTGATGGCAAAATGTATGACTGTAAAGCCGTCATGCCAGAGTCTACCTTTGCGCGTATTTACCAAGAAATGATCAACTTCTGCAAATGGCATGGTAACTTTGATCCAAAAACAATGGGTACCGTTCCTAACGTTGGCCTAATGGCTCAAAAAGCTGAAGAATATGGCTCGCACGACAAGACTTTTGAGTCTAGCGATGCTGGTATTGCACGTATCGTCGATATTGATACTGATGAAGTACTACTCGAAAAACGTGTTGAGAAAGGTGATATCTGGCGCATGTGTCAGGTTAAAGATGAGCCTATCCAAGACTGGGTAAAACTTGCCGTACGCCGTGCTCGTGAATCAGATACGCCTGTTATCTTCTGGTTAGACCCATATCGTCCACATGAAAACGAGCTAATCAAAAAAGTTAGAACGTATCTAAAAGATCATGATACCACTGGCTTACATATCGAGATTATGTCTCAGGTTCGTGCGATGCGTTATACCCTAGAGCGCGTTGCTCGTGGTCTAGATACTATCTCTGCGACAGGTAACATCCTACGCGATTACCTAACTGACTTGTTCCCTATCCTAGAGCTAGGCACCAGTGCCAAGATGCTATCAGTTGTACCATTAATGAAAGGCGGCGGTTTGTTTGAAACTGGCGCTGGTGGTTCTGCACCAAAGCACGTTGAGCAGCTGACAGAAGAAAACCATCTACGTTGGGATTCACTTGGTGAGTTCTTGGCATTGACGGTATCGTTGGAGCATTTAGCAAACAACGACAACAATGCTAAAGCTCAAATCTTGGCAGACACGCTAGATACAGCAACAGAAAAACTGCTACTAAACGACAAGTCACCATCACGCAAGACTGGCGAGCTCGACAACCGTGGTAGCCATTTCTATCTAGCGATGTACTGGGCAGAAGAGCTTGCAGCGCAAGATAAAGATAGCGAGCTAAAGGCGCAATTTACACCATTCGCGCAAAAGCTAAAAGAGAACGAAGAAGCTATCGTTAAAGAACTTAACCAAGCTCAAGGCAAGCCAGTAGACATTAAAGGCTACTACTATGCTGATGAAGAATTGGCTAAGAAAGCAATGCGTCCAAGCGCTTTATTTAACGAGACATTGGCATCGCTATAATTTTAAGCGATTGCTCTTAAACCATTAAACCTAATCGCTTTTGGTTTTTATACCCAGAAGCGATTAAGCAGGTTTAAGTCTTAGTAAAAAAACACCTCAACCGTCTTCGAACGTTGGGGTGTTTTTTTGTGTTTTCTAAAAGTTTTATAAAAAGTGAAATAAAAAAAGCCACCTATATAATCAGGTGGCTTTTGATACATAGTAATAAAATAGAATGCTTAGAGCTTAAGTAGTCTTAGGCTTCCATATGCTTAATAATCGCCTTACCAAACTCCGAAGTACTCAGCAAGGTAGCATCTGGCATCAGACGCTCAAAATCATACGTGACTGTTTTATTGGCAATCGCCCCTTGGATACCACTGATAACAAGATCAGCTGCTTCCGTCCAGCCCATATCACGAAGCATCATCTCAGCAGACAATATCAATGAGCCTGGATTTACTTTATTCTGACCAGCGTACTTGGGCGCAGTACCGTGCGTCGCTTCATAAACAGCGATCGCGCCGCCTTTGTTTGCACCAGGTGCAATACCAATACCGCCTACTTCAGCCGCCAAGGCATCAGAGATATAGTCACCGTTTAGATTGAGCGTTGCCACTACAGAGTAGTCTGCAGGACGCATCAAAATCTGCTGCAAGAAAGCATCAGCGATGACGTCTTTAATAATAATATCGTTACCCGTTTTTGGATTTTTCATGGTCATCCATGGACCGCCATCTAATAACTCTGCACCAAAACGCTCTGCCGCTAGCTCATAACCCCAATCCTTAAATGCGCCTTCAGTGAACTTCATGATATTACCTTTGTGCACTAGGGTCACATTTGGCAGATCATTATCGATGGCATGCTGAATCGCTTTACGTACGAGTCGCTGTGAGCCTTCTTTTGAGACAGGCTTGATACCGATGCCACAGTCTTCAGGGAAGCGAATACTGGTCACACCCATCTCATCTCTTAAGAAATTGATAACTTTTTTGGCATCATCACTGCCCGCTTTCCACTCAATACCCGTGTAGATATCTTCTGTGTTTTCACGGAAGATAACCATATCCGTCAGCTCTGGATGCTGCACTGGACTTGGCACGCCCTCAAACCAACGTACGGGGCGTTGGCATACATACAGGTCAAGGTTTTGGCGTACCGCGACGTTTAACGAACTAAAGCCACCACCCACTGGTGTGGTCAATGGACCCTTGATACTAATGACGCAGTCTTTTAGAATCTCTAACGTCTCGCTTGGTAAATAATCGCCATCATATACTTTCGCTGCTTTTTCACCAAGATAAGTCTCCATCCAAATGATAGACTTCTTGCCGTGATACGCTTTATCAACCGCAGCATTGACTACTTTTATCATGACAGGCGTGATATCTACACCGATTCCATCACCTTCCACAAACGGAATAATCGGATGATTGGGAACATTTAATGTTAGATCCGCGTTTACGGTCACTTTTTCGCCGTCTCTTGGCACGATAACCTTATCATATGACATCGATGATACTCCTTGGTTGTATGTTGGACGTCGCAAGCGAACTTAACACTTTATTACGCTAACCGTTTTATTATAGTTATAACGCTCTAAGCGCTTATCGGCTAAGCAAAGCTTTGATGAGTGCGACACTTGCGGCATTGATGTAAACAATGTTAAACATAGCTCGAAGCTAAAAAAATTAAAATAAAGATCCAAACAATGATTGCCGCTTGCAGATAGTAGATATTTCTCTATTAAAAACATAAATACCACTATCAGAATGCGGATTTAGGATAACAGCAAATCTATACAAGCGCTGTCCTACTTTTGTAGCAGGTCATGTAGCATACAGCACATTAAATATATCGCTTTTAGTCTTGTCTCTTAATACTAGCTCTACATCAGAAAACATACGCTACAATGATTCATTGTCCATCAAACACTAGGAAATACCTTTTTATGTCTACTTCTAGTCTCATCTTATTCAATAAGCCTTACGGCGTGCAAAGTCAGTTTAGAGATGATAGTAACAACGACCACACCACCCTATCGCAATACTTTACCGATAAGGCCTTGCGAGTTGCTGGTAGGCTAGATGCCACTTCGGAGGGCTTGCTGATTTTGACTGATGATGGTCGCGTTAATAAAGCAATTACTCATCCGCCAAAAGCCAATGCAGGGCGCAAACAAGGTAAAACTTACTTAGTGCAAGTAGAAGGAACGCCTACTGCTGAGCAAATCAATAAGCTCAAACGTGGCGTGGTTTTAAAAGACGGTAAAACACTACCTGCTGAGGTCAAACACGTCAGTGAAAGTGAGCTACCGATGATGCTTTGGCAGCGCAATCCGCCAATACGTGAGCGTAAAAGCGTGCCGGACTCATGGCTAATGCTGACAATATATGAAGGTAAAAATCGCCAAGTCAGACGTATGACAGCGCATGTCGGTCTGCCTTGTCTGCGTTTGATACGTTGGTCAGTGGCAGGGTTTGAGCTAGGTGATTTAGCTGTTGGGGAGTCTGTACGCGTTCATCTAACTAGCGAACACTGTCGTCAGCTAGGTATTTCTAGCTAGTTTAGATGGTTTTAAGTTTATATATTGTTGGTTGGTTCACACTGTTTGGCTGTTTAGCCACGAATATAAAGCTCTGACACTAATATATTACGACCTGTTAAACATAGTGTCTCGAATGGGTAAGGTTTATCTGCTAACATTCAGCACGTAATTGATTATGTATAATAGGTATTATCCATTTATCGTTTGGTTTTTTCGCAATAGGGATATGTCATGATTGCTTCTCGTCGTTTTCTTTCGTTGGTCACTAGCATTTCTGCGGCGCTTGTATTGAGCGCCTGTCAGCCAACGACTGAGGACAACCAATCAAATCCTGCGGAAGAAACCTCACCGCCCGTGACTGATATGCCACATGCTGAGCATGACGGTATGGCAGATGATACTCTAACAAATGATAGCGATAGCAGTGTCAGTGATGAGTTTCAAATGAGCGATATGCTCAGAGACTATACGAGATCGATGACTAGAATGCATGACGAGATGATGATTGGTATGGGGTATAACGATCCTGATACCGCTTTTGCTAAAGGCATGTTGGGACATCATCGCGGCGCGGTAGAGATGGCAAAAATAGAGCTCAAGTATGGCACTGACGAAGCGATGCGCCAACTTGCTCAAGACGTCATCACGGCACAGCAAGCTGAAATCGATGTCTTAAACAAGTGGCTGGCTAGCCATCCTGATGCTGCCAAACCTAAGCCAAATACTGTGGCGATGCAGCAAGCATATGCTAAAAACATGGAAAATATGCATGGCGAAATGACTTTGGGTGTGGCTGATCCCGTACCTGATATGGCATTTGCACGCGGCATGCTACCGCATCATATTGCCGCTGTTGATATGACAAAAGTTCAGCTCGAATATGGGACAGATGAGGAGATGCGTCAGTTGGCGCAAGACGTCATTGATAACCAGCAAACTGAAATTGATATAATGAAAAACTGGATTGCTGCGCTTGAGGCTGCAAGTAGCAACGAAGACGATAGTTCTGTAGATGAAAGTATTGAGCCTGAAACTACCGATAATAAGAACGTAGATAACCCAGATACTAAAGCTAAAGAACAGTAATCTTATACGTCACCAATCACTGATTAATTAATCACTTAGGTTGCTTAGACATATCAACAATATTATAGATTATAAAAAACCCTCTTCTAAGCAGTATTGCTCAGAAGAGGGTTTTTTATATAGAAAGGTTCTTTTATATGGAAAGGTATTTTATGTAGCATCGAGGCTAGCGTTTCATAACATTAAGCCATGTCTCCCAACCTGCCTCACCTTTTAATGGCTCATTATCATCCTCTAGAGTCTTATCTTCTTTTGCTAAGCGTAGGCTTACTTTATGAGGAGGTACTGCTCCAGTCATGCCAGTTGTCTCATCTCGCGGCTTCACTTTAGTTGTCGTTTCGGGTTGAACCTGAACACACATCAGCTCATCACGACGGAATAAATAACATTCAACAGGATGCGCTGTATTAACCAAGGCGGTAAGTTGTTTCGTATCCGCTTTGATGCCGTCAATCGCGATAATAACGTCATGTGCTGAAATACCAGCTCTAGCCGCCAGACTATCTCGCATCACACGATTGACCTTTAGCCCAGCTGGCGTTTCGTTACATCGCATCCCCCAAGGCACATGCTTGTCAGCGGTTTCTTTAGTATTCGCCTGTATTTTGACGCCGTTTGCCACTAGCAACGCTTCAATTGGCAGCTCTTCTACCCCATTGACGTAACGGCGTTCAAAATCTTCCCATTCTGCTAGCGGCATAAACTGCTCAATGACGGAGCCCATGTCAGCACTACTGATACCAATCCGCTTACTGTCGTTCTGCTTGGCTTGAGTATAAAAAGCTTTGACCACATCAAACAAACGATAACGACCGTCGCTATTTTTGAGTAAGATTAGGTCCAGACATAGAGCGACCAACGCGCCTTTATTATAGTAACTGATACCCGCATTGCCTGTATTTTCATCAGTACGATACAGCTTAATCCAAGCATCAAAGCTCGACTCTGCCACGCTTTGATTACCGCGCCCTGGGGTCTGATAGTAGCGATTGATTTGCTCGGCTAGCAGTCGCAGATAATTGGCTTTATCAATCACACCTGACGCTTGCAACATAAAATCATCGATATAAGACGTAAACCCTTCGAACACCCAAAGTAATGGGGTAAATGCCTCACGGCGTAAATCGACATCGATCATGACATCAGGACGTACTGTCTTTACCCACCATGAGTGAAAATACTCATGACTGCACAAGCCTAAAAACCGCTGATAATCTGTACTTGGTAACTTTGGCTCATTATTGCTGGGTAAGTCATTGCGCGGGGTGATAAGGCTAGTAGAGTTAATATGCTCAAGCCCACCATAATCTTGACCGCTGGCAAAGGTCATAAAGGTATAATCGTCAAATGGCGCATCGCCTAACCAATCTACGTAGGTCTGACAAATCTGAGTAATATCCTGCTGCAATCGACCTAGATTAGCATTCTGCTTACCTGACAGGTAAAAGCTATGATGTAGCGTCTGGTGCTCATTATTGTTAATAATAAAATCAAACTTTTCTTGTTCTGCGATTTCGAATGGATAATCAATCAGCTCGTGATAATTGGCTGCCTGTAACTTATAAATGTGCTGACAGTTCGCTTGCTGACGGCCTTTTTGCTGTTGATCAATCTGCAGGTGCGTAGCGTCCAAACCACAGGCCAACAGTACTTTGCTACTTTCTTTGTCTGCAAAAAATGTATCAGGCACAATCAAGCTAACTTGGACAGGTGATTGCTCTTGCCCTTCGACGGCTAGCGCAAGTGAGGTGAAATTACCATAAAGTCGTTGCTGATCGACGTAGGCCGTACGCACAGACAAGTCATAGCAATAGACTTCGTACTCGACGATGACCGTCTGCCCTGCTTGCACCGCTGGCAGCTGCCATGTGTTTTTATCGATTTTCTGCGCGCGATAAGTCTTTGGCTGCTTGTCACTATCTGCTGTTGGAGCTTCTATTATTTGATAATGTACCGCAGTGATGTTTCGGGCAAACTCACGCATCAGATAACTGCCTGGTATCCACGCTGGTAACCAAAGCTGCGGAGCGTCGGATACTGCTGTAAAACTCAGGGATACATCGACCAAATGCTCGTAGAAACGGGCAAAATCAAATTGATAGCTTATATCAGCTATCGTTTTAGCTTTAGTATCATCACGATTGGTCGAAACATTACTCGTTGGTTGTTTAGTAGTGGTATTGGCAAATGCAGTCATCGTGTCTCTCATCCTTATTTTTATAATTATGCTAGAAGTCCTACTCTAAAAAAGCAACTCCTAAACCATGAATAGCCAATAGCTATGCATTAACTATAGAAAATAGCAGTTATTATTGTAAATTGTGGCATTAATTGGCATTTTTTATGTTTTTTGCCTTGAAAGTTATGTGGGCCATCTCAATTAAAGATGCTAACTGCTAAAGTTACTTTAATAAACTGATGATAATTGACTAATGACGTGGCCTTTTGGCTTGCAGATTGGCTTTTTTAGGTTTATTGCAACCGTATTTAATTTTTTACATAGATATATTTAGGATATTTTATGACTACTATCGCAAAAGACACTGCCGTCAAATTCAATTACACACTAAAAGACGACGAAGGCAATATCCTTGACCAGTCACCAGAAGGTCAGCCACTTGCTTATCTACATGGTCACAGCAACATTATCCCAGGCCTAGAAGCACAATTAGAAGGTAAGTCTGCTGGTGAAAAAGTTAATGCAGTCGTTGAACCTGCTGATGGCTATGGCGAATACCAAGAGCAAGCAGTACAGCATGTACCACGTGACAACTTCCAAGGCGTTGATGACATTCAGCCTGGTATGCAGTTCCAGTCAGAAGCTGGTGGCCAAGTAATGTTGGTTACTGTGACTGCTGTAAACGATCAAGAAGTTACTGTTGATGCAAACCATCCATTGGCTGGCAAGCGTTTGACATTTGATGTTGAAATCCAAGAAGTACGTGCAGCAACTGAAGACGAACTAAACCATGGCCATGTACATGGTGCAGGTGGCGTTGAGCACTAATCTCTTCTAGAGTGTAGTGACAATAGTTAGATGGTAAGTTATTAGATTTATCATCTAATATAAAAGGCCAGTAGCCGATCAGGTTACTGGCCTTTTTTATGCTTATTTCATGGTAAGTTTCGAATTAATATAAATATGATCAACTTAAATACTATCTACTTAGAAAATACGCCATAAAAATTAC
>NZ_PJAT01000074.1 GCF_002836715.1 Psychrobacter sp. 4Dc | reverse complement strand
GTATAAAAAGAGAGTATTATGCCCGTATTATCACCAAACTCATCATCTACGTCGCCAATGACCATCAAAGACGGTCTACTATCGGCAGCCATTTGGCTGGCCTCACCTAATTACAATGTAAGGCCAGAAGGTTTAAGTATTGACGCCATCGTCGTACACAATATCAGCCTACCACCGAATGAATTTGGTGCCTGCGACACTAATGGCACACATTATGTGAAAGCATTATTTACCAATCAATTGGACTGGGATGCCCATCCTTACTTTCAAACAATCAAAGGCGCGGAAGTATCAGCGCATTTATTTATCGAGCGTGATGGCGCTATCACTCAGTTTGTCAATTTCAACGAACGGGCGTGGCATGCTGGGCGGTCTAGCTACTTAGGTCGACCTGAATGTAATGATTATAGCATTGGCATCGAGCTTGAAGGGTCGGATTTTGTGTCCTTCACCTCTGCACAATATGAGAAGCTAGCCGACGTAATTTCCGCCATTTATAAAGCCTACCCCAACACACGTCGCCACTTGACAGGCCATAGCGATATCGCGCCTGGGCGTAAGACTGACCCTGGTGATTATTTTGAATGGGCAAGCTTGCGCCAGTTAGTCGCTGATGCAACGAAAAACGATGCACCGTCACTTAAGTGATTTCCACACTCAATCCATTTATCTCAATGGTGAAAGTGATATAATTCGTCAGTTTTTCATTCATATCACATCGGCACATAACTCAATATACAACTTGGCAAGATAGGTTCTCATGGCAAAAAGTCGGTTATTTCGTTCAACCATGGTGGTCAGTAGTATGACCATGTTATCGCGTATTTTAGGTTTGGTACGTGATGTTGTATTGCTAGGGGTTTTTGGTGCAGGTGGTTTGATGGATGCCTTTTTGGTCGCCTTCAAAATCCCAAACTTCTTACGACGATTGTTTGCAGAAGGCGCGTTTAGCCAAGCTTTCGTGCCAGTACTGTCCGAATACAAAGAAAAGTACAGCTTGCAACAAGTACAGATTTTAGTCAGTCGAACCTCGGGTGCATTATTGCTAGTATTATCGATGCTGACAGTGGTGGTTATCTTAATCGCACCCTGGGTGGTAACGTTGTTTGCCCCTGGGTTTGCCGATCAGCCTGATAAGTTTGCCATCACTGCTGAATTATTGCGTCTTACCTTTCCGTATTTGCTATTTATCTCTATGACAGCTTTTGCGAGTGGCATTTTGCAAAGCTACGGTCGTTTTGCCGCACCCGCTTTTGCACCTGTACTGTTGAATCTGTGTATGATTGGTGGCGCGCTGATTTTTGCGCCAATGTTTGATACACCCATCATGGCGCTTGGCTATGCCGTTGCTATCGCAGGTTTGCTACAGTTTTTGATTCAACTGCCGCAGCTCTGGCAACAAAAGCTGCTTGTCGCACCAAAGATTGATTTTCAGCACGAAGGTGTTCGTCGGATTTTAAAATTGATGTTACCTGCTATCTTTGGTGTTTCTGTTACTCAGATTAATTTACTATTAAACACCATCTTTGCCTCGTTAATGATTGGCGGTTCCGTCTCTTGGCTCTATGCAGCTGAACGTATGAGCGAGCTACCATTAGGTCTGATTGGTGTGGCAATTGGTACCGTCATATTACCAAGCCTATCAAAAAGCGAAGCTCAAAAGGACGATGTCAGTTTCAAAAAGACCATCGACTGGGCAGCACGTCTTATCATCTTGGTCGGGGTCCCCGCCTCAGCTGCCCTATTTGTACTGGCAGATGTATTGATGCAAGCGCTGTTCTTACGCGGTGAGTTTACCTTACGTGACGCCCAGATGAGCTCACTGGCCCTACGTAGTATGGCAGGTGGTATCTTAGGGTTTATGCTTATTAAGATTTTTGCCCCTGCATTTTTTGCGCGTCAAGACACCAGAACCCCTGTAAAAATCGGTATCATTTCTGTCATCGCCAATATGATCTTTAGTGTTATTTTTATCGGGATATTTTACTTCTTAGAGATACCGCTACATGGTGGTCTGGCATTGGCTACGACTGGCGCTGCTTTTGTAAACGCAGGCTTGCTATATTACTTCTTACATAAGCGTGATATTTTCCGTTTCGGTCCGCATTGGAAAAAGCTGTTTACGCAGTTTGCTATCTCGACTGGCTCTATGATTGGTGTGCTTTATTTTATGCTGCCTTACTTCCCTACCGATCAGGCTCAGTGGCAACGTATCGTCGCGCTGATTATTATGTGTGCCGTCGGAGCGCTGGTTTACGGTGTGGTATTGCTAGCGACTGGGTTCCGTCCGCGTCAGCTCAAGCACGGTTAGGACAAAGTATAAGCAAACTTATGGCAGGCTTACGAAACCAAAACAAGCCTGTTATGAGAAATGACAATGCGCGCTGCTAATAATTGTCATAATAGATCACTAATGAATACATGACATTTGAGGTTTGATATGACAACGAAACAGCCAATCTTCCAGCGCTTACCAATTTTGCTAGCAACTGGTGTACTAAGCACTGGATTGCTTATTAGCGGTTGTAGTAACAATGAGCCGGCTGAAACTGCTACCGATAATGAAGATGTGGCAGCGACTGTTGATACCTCAGAAGACGTCACATTAGACAATGATACGACTGACCAAGCAATAACCGATGACAGTGCTAGCGAAACAGGCGAAATTATAGATAGCGCTGAAGACAAGACAGCGATTGTTAGTGATAATATTAATCCAGTCACTGAAGCGGCCGAACAGAAAAGTCTAGTGACCAATCCGACTCAAGCCGGTACGCCAGAGGATACTGTCAAGCAAGCCCTAAACAGCTTATATTACGGTGACGTGAAGGATGCGGCGTCATATTACCAAGTCGATATGGCAAACTTTGAAAAAGAGCTTGCCAATACTCAGTCTGCATTTCAGCAAACGGTGGATGGCGTTACGATTACTGATACCAAATACAATGATGACAAAACTCGTGCCACCATCACTGGCGAGCTGATGTTAAAAGGACAGAGCGAACCTGCACCACTGACCTACCAGCTACAGAAGATAAAAGGTCAATGGAAGATTTTGGGTTAGAGCGTTTTAAGTTAAATTGTTTCAGACGCTTTATCTAAAATATCGTCTGACGTGACTGCTTTGCCAAGCATCACAACATCAGCGATAAACCCTTCCATATCGCAGACTTCGGGCATATAGCCCCATTGTTCAAAGCCAAGCTTACGGAATAATCCTAAGCTTGGATGGTTATGAGCAAAGACAAGGGCAATGATATTTCGAATACCTAGGCTTGGTGCTTGCGTCAACATCCAACGGGTCAGCACACTGCCTAAGCCTTTGCCCTGATAATCTTGATTTAGATAGATGCTAATCTCGGTACTGATGTGATAGGCCGTACGTGCGTACAAATCACTAAAGCTGCCCCATGCGACTATCGGTGCTTTTTTTTGATCTATATTATTTGATGATAGTGCTTTAACCACATATATCGGTCTGGTTGTGCTATCCAAATGTTCCTCAAACCAAGTAGCACGCTCCTCTAGCGTAACCAATGCAAGATTGGCTGTTGCTTGTTTGCCCGGTATGCTTTGATTATAAATGGCTAAGACTTCTGCTAAATCTTCTTTATTTGCACGCTGCACAACGAACTGATCGGTAAGCTGATATGTCGATAGGTCGGTTGGTATAGTATTTAAGGCAGCAGCAGACATAAGAGCTCCATCGTTGTCGGGATTGTTGTTAGGATTACTATTAGCATCATTGGCAATAGAGAATAGCTACCCTACGTGCCATACTTGCATTACACGTAGACTATAGGATGTTAGTGTAGCTATTTTACTTTATAATGGCTGGTTTTAGACACATCAATTTTAAGCATAGATGTGTTTTTTCGTTTTTTATTTGGTCTCATCATAGCTGAAAACTTATGAAAACCTATTTTCTTGAGCAACTGATTTCGTCGCCACACACTTCATCTACGGACACTGTCCCAGTAGAGTTGGCATCTTGCGTGCTCACTATCGGCAATTTCGACGGTGTGCACCTTGGTCACCAAGCCATGCTAGCCCAAGTTCGTGAGATTGCGCATACCCAAAATTTGGGTGCGGCGGTCATGATATTTGAGCCACAGCCACGCGAGTTTTTTGCACCTGCCAAAGCGCCTGCACGTTTGACCAATCTGGCAGAGAAGCAAGCACTGCTGGCAGAGTATGGCGTTGAAACATTGATCGTAGCAGGTTTTGATACAGAATTTCGCTCGCTATCAGCACAAGCGTTTGCCGACATATTAGCCAAGCGTTTGAACGTCAAAGCGTTGGTTCTAGGCGATGACTTTCGCTTCGGCCATGACCGTACTGGTGACAGTCAGTTTTTGCGTGGCTATGGTTTGGATGTGACCAACCTGCATACGGTCACTGATAGTAATACTAATAACGATAATACTGATAGCGACAATGTTGATACGATCGATAACGACGCTGCCCGTATCAGCTCTACTCGTGTTCGTGACTTACTATTGGCAGGTGACCTTCAGGCGGCCAACAGATTACTTGGTCGTGACTATGCAATCACAGGAGGGGTTGTGCGCGGCGACCAGATAGGTCGAACAATAGACTTCCCTACCGCAAATATCGATTTACAGCGTATAAAGCCTGCCCTGCATGGTATTTTTGCAGTTGACGTGGTGAGCTTAGATGATAATGGTAATGTGATCGCTAATGGCTTGACTACGCTTGCCTCCGATGGTCATACAGGTGTTGCCGGATTGCGTCCGCATAGTTTGTTTGGCACGGCTAATATTGGCAAAAGACCTTCTGTTGATAAAGGTGATGACTGGCGACTAGAAGTCCACTTTCCGCAGTTGCAAGCTGATTTGTACGGACTGAATTTACACGTACGTTTCCTACACTTTTTGCACGGTGAGCGTCGCTATGATGGAATAGAAGCATTAAAAGCGGGTATTCATCAAGACGTTGCAGATCTACTTGAGTGGCGCGAAAAGCAAATTTGATTTTTAGTGTTACTCCAGACATAAAAAACCCCGCGATATTCAGACTATTGCGGGGTTTTTTATCTCTTGATAAACTTTTATGCATCAGGATGTAAACGGACATTTAGCTCATCGATGGTTTCTACCCATGCGGCATCTTTTTGCCATTCTTCTTGCAGGAACATACGCTGATTATCCGTCCAAATGCTAGCCTCTGTCAGTTTCTCTTCGCTAGCTAGTTGGTTTGCTGCGATAAAATCATCAATTGCTTCATCAGAGCTGTCTAGACCTAACTGAGCAAATAACTCATTCATACTGTATTCTGGTTCACCCAACATAATTTTCTCCTTAAATGGTACGAATAAGATCGTACTTATTGTTTAATGTGCTTATTATTCAAATTGACATATTCATTGTAGCAAGCTTTATTTTAATAGCTGTTAATCAACGTTTATCTAACGTTATCAATTGTATTAACGGTAAATTGCTTTTATCCATTTAAGACAGTAAGCTAAATTGCTCTCATTTGCCTATTTCTTATAGACATAAAAAAAGCCCTCACATTTAAGAAGGCTTTTTTATACTACTTATCTTTACTACTTAAATCATAGCTTACTGGATAGCAGCTTAGATTTACGGTAATAAATGTGCTACTGCATCACGCTCTTCACTAAGC
This sequence comes from Psychrobacter sp. 4Dc, assembly GCF_002836715.1. Classification (GTDB taxonomy): domain Bacteria; phylum Pseudomonadota; class Gammaproteobacteria; order Pseudomonadales; family Moraxellaceae; genus Psychrobacter. The sequence goes on along the minus strand of NZ_PJAT01000074.1, from coordinate 8,241 downwards.
TCTTGCTCAGTGGCAGCCATTTTCTCTTTCGAGAAATCTGATGATACATCAACGCCGTCTACGATAGACCAGTCGCCGTTAGTGCATGTGCATGGGAATGAGTAGATCAAACCTTCAGCAATACCATATTCGCCGTTTGAGTAAACGCCCATAGATACCCAATCGTTCTCATCAGTACCTAGTGCCCACGTACGCATGTGTGCGATAGCAGCGTTGGCAGCAGAAGCCGCAGATGATGCACCGCGAGCTTTAATGATTGCAGCACCACGCTGTTGTACTTCTGGGATATAAGTTGCTTCGTACCATTCGCGATCAACTAAATCTAGAGCAGGCTTGCCGTTTACCGTACAAGCAGTTAGATCTGGATACTGAGTTGACGAATGGTTGCCCCAGATGATCATTTTTTTCACGTCATTTACAGTGCTGTCAGTCTTACCAGCTAACTGCGCCATAGCACGGTTGTGGTCTAGACGAGTCATTGCAGTGAAGTTGCGTGGATCAAGATCTGGCGCATTGCGCTGAGCGATAAGTGCGTTGGTGTTGGCAGGGTTACCGACTACCAATACTTTTACATCACGGCTAGCGACTTCGTTCAATGCTTTACCTTGTGCTGAGAAAATCGCAGCGTTGGCTTCTAGCAAATCTTTACGCTCCATACCTGGGCCACGAGGACGTGCACCAACCAGTAAAGCATAATCGATATCTTTGAATGCGACATTAGCATCGTCAGTTTGGACGATACCAGCCAACAATGGGAATGCACAGTCTTCTAGTTCCATGACCACACCCTTTAGGGCGTCAAGAGCTGGCGTAATTTCAAGTAATTGCAAAATAACTGGCTGATCTTTACCTAGCATCTCGCCAGATGCAATACGAAATAGCATCGCGTAGCTGATATTACCAGCGGCACCAGTGACGGCAACACGTAAAGGCTGTTTCATTGACATTGAATACTCCCTAATTAATTATTAGATAATTCTAATGAACGATTATCATTTTAGATATCGACTTGTTTGCTGCATAGCAGCATGTATAAACCGAGAGCTAGTGTAGCACTTCATCGCAGTGACCGTCTAGATACAGTCATAGACCCGTCAGGGATTATATTGTTACATTTTATACGAGAGGTTTCTTTTAGAAGCTAAGCGCTTACGAATAAAGCGCTAGAGGGTTTCAGTACATGATAACTAAAGCATATTTTCACTGTGTTATACGTAGATATAATGGTCAAAATGGGCAGTTTGTACTATTAGATTGAACTAAATGAAATGAGAAACGGTATCAAAAAAGAAGTTTAAGCAGGTGACTAAGTGAAAGTTATCGTCCACCTGAGATGATAAATTTACTGCCACAGCTGTCTACAACGTCATGACAAGTGCCAAAGTCACTACCTTCATAACACACATGTATATCAGTGAGTATCGATTGGCGACGGCTACCTTCTTGACAGATAAGGTCCACACTATTTGAAGACATACCACTATTGAGACGGGTCATTTGACTGACAAATCGTGATTTGGAAACGGTATAACTATTACCCGTATTTAACTCGTTCGGTAATTTTAATCCACCTGCATAGTTAGTAATCTGGCGGAAGTAACTGCTGGCGCTAAGCGGGCTACAGGCTCCATAGCGTTGCCACGTTTGGCTACGTACCGTTGTGTCAGGCATGATACGGTTGACAACTTTTAGTTGTAGCGGGGTAAGGCGTGGCTCACTACCACGACCGCAGCGCTCGCCATATCCCATATCCAGACCAGATACGGTCAATGAATACCCTTCTAAACACTGGCGCATACGTGCCCGCGTCGGCTGCATATTACATAATGCTGGAGTCATCTCAATCATCAATACGCGCTGACCAGTCTTAACCGTGCTAGCCGCCTGTGCTGGTAGCAGTATAACGCCTTGTATAAGCAGTAAAGCGCCGAAGCTCATCGTTGCTTTGATACTGCCTACGCTATGTTTGCTAGCCAAACCTGCACGCAATTGCACCATAGAATTAGCAGCCTTATTGCTCAGGTTTGTATCTGTCTTTGTATTTGCCTTCGATAAAGAGCATATCCGATTAGATAACGAATATTTGGTTTTTGGCGACGTAGACAGACTAAAATATTTTTTGATCATAGGACTGAAGGCAGTTAGTTAGCAATGATAAGACATAGGCTATAACTTAAATCATTAGACGCGATAAATAAAACACGCATTGACCTAAGAACAAGACTGAAAAATAGGGTTTCCCATTAAGGCAATGGTAACAAAACGTTTTTTTTAATCTATAGCAAAAACGTAAACGTTGACGACATCGTCAGGAATCTCGATAAATGTTGATAAAGCACTGAAGGATAAAAAATATGAAATTTATTTTCGCTAGATGAGTGCTGCTTGAGCAAATCAGAGTTGATCAATTGACAAAGCAAATCAGTAGATAAAAATAAACCACTAACAATAAATCATTAGTGGTTTATCAAATGCAAGTTCAGTGATTAAAAGCCAGCTGGCACCGTACCCATACGCTGAGTAATCGGCTGACCACGACCCAATAGACTGCTGTAGATAGTGGCGTTTTCCATCACGTGTTTGACATAATTACGTGTCTCAGGAAATGCAATCGACTCTACATATTGATCTGCAGCGAGCGAGCCGTAAACTGGCTGCCAGCGTTTGGCATTATTAGGTCCAGCATTATAGCCTGCGGTTGCCAATACTGGTTGATAATTGAGTTTGCCCAAGATATCACCCATATACCACGTACCATAGCGGATATTGGTATCACCGCTGTTGGCACGGCTCGCACTATACGTCTCGCCTAGGTTACGAGCGATATATTTTGCGGTATCAGGCATAACTTGCATCAGTCCACTCGCGCCTACGTTTGAGCGCGCAGAAGTCACAAAGCGACTTTCTTGACGCATAATACCGTATGCCCATGCTGGATCAATACCCGCTGACTCACTATAACGTACGACTGCACTTTGATGCGGCATCGGATGCGAGAGTGCTAAGCTATCCACTCTATCAGTATTATCAACTGCATAAATCGCTCGATCGAGCCAGTCCATATCATAGGCTTGACGAGCAGCGGCAATAATTAAATTGTCATCACGATTATCACGAGCTTGCTTCACCGCCCAGTTCCACTCGCGATTGGCATAAGCACGACTGGCCTCAGAGTTGTATAACGCAAACGCACGGGCAAAGTTGGCATCTTGCATGACGCGCGCGCGATCAGCGGTACTGACATTAGGCAAATTACTACCGCCTAAACGGCTAGCATCGAAACGCTGCCCTATTTTGTCTTTTGCCATCAGGCCATAGTAGTCATTACTTTTTGCTAAGTTCTGATACATTTTTTTAGACGTATTGCGCTTGCTACTATCGCTTGACTGCTCATACGCACGAGCTAGCCAATACTGCCACTGGGCTTCTTTTTGCGTTTCGCCATCCATTTTTGAGATAGCTTCTACCACATCATCCCAACGACCGAAGCGAATCGCCGCCATAGCATAATCTTCAGCTTCTTCAAAATTAAAGTCATTGTCCAAACTGTTGCGGAACCAATCCACTGCTTCAGCGTTAAAGCCATCATCAGTGTTGTGATTCATACGCTGTACGCCAAGCGTACGATAAGCATAGCGTCGGGTTTCGTCATTCAACAATTTGACCGCGCGCTGATTGTCTTGTTTGATATCAAAATCTAACTGTAGCGCCGCCTCGCGATAAGACTTGTCAGCCATACGTCCGATTGCATACATATATAGGTATTGATTGGTTTGGCTAGCAGGCTCACGACCAAAACGGCTAAAGAAAGAAGACGGATTTAGCTGAATTTCACTGAGCGCCGAATAAGCAATTGGCGTACCAAGGCGTGATGACAACGCCATAATATCACCTGTTTTGCCTTTACGTAGCATACGCTTGAGACGAGCCGCACGATCTTGATTACTAATCAGCGCGTTGTTGTTCATCTCCATCGCTAGCTGATCGCACAATGCTGGTTGCTTTTTGGTGGTCAGCCACACATCAGATTTGGCTGCCATAGCACGCATGGTATCACCGCCATTATTAAACCCAAGCGCAACCGCACAGCGCTCACTGGCATCGGCATTGGTAATCAAATTGGCTACCTGTCTAACCGAAGCGTAGTCATTCGATCCTGCTTTGGTCTCCGCAAAATCAGCCACTAATTTTTCAGCCATAACCGTATCTGGATACTGACGCACAAACTGCGAGACCGCCGCTGAACTCTGTGAATTAAGATCTAGATTCATGCGCCAATAAGTCGGATACATCGCAAACAAGCCGCCGCTCATGACCTGCTCATAGTTATAGAGCGCACTTACATCACCGCGATCTGCGGCGATAGCGGCTGCCATAAATGAGTCAATACTACTGTCTTGCTGATAATCTTGTTGATAGCTTTCCTCATCGCCCCACGTCAACTCGGCACAAGCGACTTGTGACACACCAAGTGCACTGACTGCTGTTGCCACGCTCAACGCGCTCAACCGTAGCGTACCTACTGTAATTCGCTTTGACGCGTGTTTTTGACTGATAGACTTTTCATCCTTGATGCTATGCGCAACACGCAACTTTGTCATACTGACTCTCTTTATGATATCTCTATAAACATGTGAATAACGGTTCGCTAAGTACCGCCAAGGGTATAGCAATCATCATACTATACTCATTGTGCTTTCAACTATCTCCTTTACCTTTTGTTAATAAATAGGACAGCACGGTGTAACATAGAAGTGATAACGAGCCGCAGTTTTTATGAATAGTAATATGAACGACAGTAAATAATTGATACTGCTATGAATTATTTATCATATTGATACCCCATCGCTCGTGCTAATTTTTCACATTGGCACAGGGTTGTGATAAAATACGCCACCTGTTAATCGGCTACTCCGCTATATTTTTGGTCAATCATGGACTTATCCTTATGAGTGTTACTGTATTCAATCCCCGCATCGATGACGATGCTGTTGCTGAGACGACTGTCACCGCACGTGCTGTCACTGCACTCAAAGAAGCAAGTTCAGCCCAAGCGCCTGTCGAAAAAGTAGCGACAAAAAAGGTCTTTGTCACGACCCAAGGCTGTCAGATGAATGTCTATGACTCTGGCAAAATGCTAGACGTGCTAGGCGATTCACATGGTATGGAAGTGACCCATGATATCGATGAGGCCGACGTACTACTGATGAACACCTGCTCTATCCGCGAAAAAGCACAAGAAAAAGTCTTTTCAGAATTGGGTCGCTGGCGCAAACTAAAGGAAAAACGCCCTGACCTCGTCATTGGCGTCGGTGGTTGTGTGGCCTCACAAGAAGGCGATAACATTCAAAAGCGTGCGCCTTATGTCGACATGGTATTTGGCCCACAAACCTTGCATCGCCTACCAGATCTATATGACCAATCAAATGAGCAACGTGAAATCGCGCCTAAAAACCGTATCGGTACGATTGATGTGTCATTCCCTAGCATTGAGAAGTTTGACTTTTTGCCAGAGCCAAGAGTAGAAGGCTACAAAGCATTTGTCTCTATTATGGAAGGTTGCTCAAAGTATTGCTCATTCTGCGTGGTGCCTTATACGCGTGGTGAAGAATTATCACGTCCACTAGATGATGTATTGGCTGAAATTGATAGCCTTGCCGCTCAAGGTATCCGTGAAATCAACCTATTGGGTCAAAACGTCAACGGCTATCGCGGCGAAAAAGACGATGGCAGCATTTGCCGTTTCGCTGAGCTATTGCACTATGTATCGCATGTCGATGGTGTCGAGCGTATTCGCTATACGACTAGCCATCCGCTAGAGTTCACTGATGACATCATTGATGCGTATGCACAGTTACCTGAGCTGGTATCACACTTACATCTACCGGTTCAAAGTGGCTCAAACGCTATCTTGGCAGCGATGAAACGCAACCATACGATCGACGTTTATATTAATCAGATTAATAAGCTAAAAGCCATTCGTCCAGATATTCACTTGTCGAGCGACTTTATCATTGGCTTCCCTGGTGAAACCGATCAAGACTTCCAAGATACCTTAAACTTGGCAAAAGAGTTGAACTTCGATCACTCTTACAGCTTTATCTACTCTAAACGTCCAGGCACGCCAGCCGCTGAGTTGCCAGATGATGTGAGCTTCACTACTAAAAAGGCTCGCTTAGCTGAATTCCAAAAAGTCATCATTGACTCAACACTTGCCAAAACTCATGAAATGGTTGGTACCACGACTCGCGTCTTGGTTGAACAAGTTGCCAATCGTCATCCTGACTGCTTAATCGGTACGGCAGATAACACTCGTACCGTCATGTTCCCTCATAATATCGAAAAAATGGATGAGCTGTTGGGTAAACTCGTGAGCGTGCGTATTACTGACTTCGTCAGCCCGCATATGGTCAAAGGTGAGCTAATCGAAATATTGGCATAGTGGTTAAGTTAACAATGGTTAAGTTATAAGTTTGAGTAAGAATAAAAAAGCCGTTCACTATAATAGCGAACGGCTTTTTTGTGCGTGAATATTAACCATCATTATTCTGATAACCAATCTGTCTTCCGTAGCTGCTGCTTGGTCTCACGGCGACGTTTTTTTCGGACGATATCGATATCCTCTTTTTCGTGAATACCACCTTTTCTTAATAATGGGTCTAATGCCAAATAATTACGCGGCTTGACTGTTCCTAGCGAGTTCTGTGCACTTGTTTCAGCTTGCTGTTCTAGCTGCCGTTCAATTTGTTTGGCCTTTTTTAAGGTTTGTTTTAAGCTCATATTTTTACCTATATTTTTAATAACTCTAAATCTGTTTTATATATTCGAATGACAGCATAGTGAGGTCACGACTAGGAAATCGAGCGCAAATCGTACACTTAGTACATTTAGCTCGATTGACACCGTCATGACTCACTATGTTTTTATTCGTTAGCCTTTAATACACATGACCTGCTTAAGCGTATGCACCACCTCAACCAAATCCGTTTGATTGGCCATCACTTCATCGATGTCTTTATAAGCGCCGGGTATTTCATCGATGACGCCTTTATCTTTGCGACATTCAACGCCATCCGTCTGCGCTTTTAGCTCACCGATGGTGAACGCGCGCATGGCTTTACCTCGACTCATCTGTCGTCCTGCCCCATGTGAACACGAGCAAAACGATTCTGCTGCGCCCAGACCACGTACGATAAAGGACTTTGCGCCCATAGAACCTGGGATAATCCCAAGCTCACCTGCATAGGCACTGATCGCACCTTTACGGGTCACATAGACTTGCTCACCAAAATGCACCTCTTCATTGACATAGTTATGATGACAATTGATTGCTTCTTTGGTCAGCTGAAATCGTGGTAATCCCGCTTGTGGCGACTGCAATGACTTAATGACGAGACGCATCATCTCACGGCGGTTCTCTAACGCGTAGTCCTGCGCCCAGCCCACTGCTTCGACATAATCAGCAAAGCTATCAGACCCTTCGGCAAAGTAAGACAAATCTCGATCTGGCACATGACCGAAGCGCGATTGACGCTCTTTTTTGGCAAGGTTAATAAAGTACTGGCCGATACAATTACCGATGCCACGACTGCCAGAATGCAGCATGACCCAGACATCATTGTTCTCATCCAAGCACAGCTCAATAAAGTGATTGCCACCGCCGAGTGTTCCCAACTGCTTCGCCCAAGTACGCTCAAAACCTTTAAGCATTTTAAGCAAACCCGGGTGTTTATCAGTAATCGGTTTTAGGCGTTTACCTAACGGATCAAGCGTGGAGTTTTTGGCTTGGATTTGTTTGTGCATATTGAAGCCGACTGGCACTTGCTGCTCAACGATCGATCGTAACGACCGTAAGCTATCAGGCAGATCGCTCGCCGTCAGGGACAAACGTACGGCGTTCATACCGCAGCCAATGTCTACCCCAACTGCAGCAGGAATGATGGCTGACTTGGTCGGTATCACGCTGCCGACTGTAGCGCCTTTGCCAACGTGCACATCGGGCATCACTGCAATGTGTGAATGCACAAACTCTAGCTGGGCTAAATTGCGTAGTTGCTGCATCGCACCTTGCTCAACGTCCGAGGTATAAATCTTGACTGGTACGCCGTGTTTTCGATTTTCGTTTAATACTAATTGAATGCTCATAATTTGTTATTTCCATTTTTTTATTTTATAGCCATGCATTTTTTATCATTACCAGTTTTTATAATTTTTAGATATTACTTATCTATCTCAATTAAA
>NZ_PJAT01000073.1 GCF_002836715.1 Psychrobacter sp. 4Dc | reverse complement strand
CTACGGACTCTCTTTTTAGTGTGCCCATTGCGCTTATTAGGCCTGTCTGCCTTTTCATGCTTGGGGTAGCCGAGATGCTCTTCCATTTCTGCTTCTAGGGCAGTGTCGATGAAGGACTGCATGAGCTGCTTTTGAAAGTCTTTGATGTCATCGAAGCTTTTCATGCTGTTGGCCATTTGCTCAGCCAGTTTCTTGATGTCAGATTGGTTAGTCATTGCTTATTCTCCTGTTAGTGGATTATAAGCAGTTACACACTTTTTAGGAAATGCTCAATCTGGGTCTCCTCCTCTTAGTTAGCTACTAATACCATCAACAAATATCCTAAGTACTTGAGCACGCCTGATGAAGCATAATAGTCTTTAGTTAAAGCCATATTATTCTCTGACCTCTTACGCTTTTTCTGTACAACCCTTACTTCATAGCCATGAAAACTCTCACGAGCACCGACACGTATTGAGCTGTTGAGACTCAAGTCTTTTTTAACATCACTTACAGCTTGCTCGCTATATGCCCTAACCTGCCAATGACTGGCATCAATAAGCTGACAACCTACCAGCATAAAACTCTGTAGCATTTCAAGCTGGGCCTCCTTAATACCAAAATGAATCGATGAGTTATTTAAGTTTTGTTTGTGTGCAAATATTTCAATAAACATTCTCAACTGCTCAGGATTCTTTATAGACATCTGATACGCCCTATCTAATGCTCTAATTATTACTTCCTGGTTTTTACCACCTTTAGGCCTACCTAGTAATAGCCTGTCATCGTCGAACAGCTCACTAGCGCGCAGGTATAAGCATTTAGATTCATTTAAACTTATACCATGTCTAATAGCAACTTCAGGTAACAGCTCATCTCGAGAGTTTTCTTTTAACTCCTGTAGCTCCTTTAGAAAACCTATGACGTCCGCATATTTAGGATGAATGAAAATTGAATTTGTATTCGACTCTTTAAAGTCATCCAAATTACTATTTAACAGTTGCTGGCTAGTATTGTTATCAGGTTGATCTATATTCTTAAATAATGGTGTTTTATTAACAGCTGTTTTTTTAAGAAAGTATGATCTTATCTTATTTAACTTTACAGTCTTGGTCGTTGCATCATAAGCAGTTTTGTCTTGCCTATAGATAGCAGAGTAATCTAATCCTGTTATTAGCTCTAAAACTGTTATAGGTAACTCTAAGCAAGCTCTGTTAAGCCGCTCCCCTGCCAGCAGATGAGCAGTATGAATATAATGCTCAAAGGTTGTGTCGCATGTTAAATGCCCTGCAAAGCTAGCCAGCCCAATCCAAGCGCCTTGATCTTTATGATAGCCAAGGACGCCTTTTATGACTTTTTCGCACTGCTCATTATCATAATCAGTCATCACCTGTGCCAATGACGACTTACTTAGTACTAACGCCAGCTGACTAATCGTAGTATGCCTAAAGCTATGAAATGTGAAGTTGTGTTCTCCTAGCAATCTGTCCCAAATTAACTTCATAAGGTTACTAAAAACCACACTGGGTAACGGCTGATCACCTGAACCTTGAGAAAACAAGTAACGACGCTTCAATCTTTTCTGCTGACGATATAACTGAGTAAATTGTGTTAGCTCGTCTTTCTTAAGTAGGCAGTTAATCGGTATAAGGCGGCTTGCGCTGCTACTTTTCAATCTCCGATAGCGATTTGGTCTTAACCATATTTGTGGCTGCTGTATTCGTTGCCCATGCTCATCAATATAGATGTCAGCTATATCACGAACTTTAACACCGATAAGTTCTTTAATTCGCAACCCTGTTCGATACGCAAGACTTAACACTACTAGGCAAAGGTTTTTCTGTTCATCGTCTAAACCCGAATTGACCAGATACTCTTTCATCGCATGGTATATCCGAGGTGATATCATGTTCGCATTTACCACTTGGCGTTTATTACCCCATGGGAAATACACAAACGGCGCATTATAGGACGCTCGCTGATAATCATGGAAAGCTCGTAGTCTGCCGTAAGTAAATTTTTGAGTATCTTTAAGCTTATTTAGATATGAAACTTTGTTTTCATCTGCAAGCTCTCTAATTGAACTATCAATACTACTTTGATTTAACTCATCGTCTGCACAGCCAAATAAATCATCTTCTGTCTCTAGGCTGTCTTCACCAAAGCCTGAGTCTTTGTACAAAATAGACTGCTTTCTTCCATCCTTAATCTTACTTTGAATGATTTCCTCATATACAGCTTCAAAGTCCTCATCCGACCATTCATCAAGATTTTCATCCATTGTTAGCATCAGCCAATCACGACCAATACAGCCCACGTATTTACTGATGGTATCTAGTCTATTATTACTATCACTCAACAAGCTCTTTACCCACCCTAAAAGACGCGTGGCATTAGGTTGAGTAAACTCCTGCTGCAACAGCTCTAGTTGCACAATAGCTGAGTCTTTACTGCCCTTAAGGGCATCTTGAACTTCTTTAATTAGATTTTTACTAAAGCTTGGATATTCCCTACTATTGGTACTTTTTTTGTCTGATCCTGAATAACTTGCTACAAACAACTCTGACCAAGTAAGCGGCTGTGGGTTTGATTTAAACACCTCTTGATTATAATTAATAAGCTTATTTGTAGTTAAGCCCGTCGTTTTAATCCTGCCCTGTCTAACAATAGCCAGCGCAGTGTCTATATCGCCCCCCTTCATCTGCCGCCAATGATAGTCAGCGTATTTTATTAATTGTGATAAATGTGGTTTACTTTTATCTTTATTCTGTAGTTTTAGCTTCTTACAAATTTCATTAATAATGGTTTCAAACGATTTTACACCTTCTTTTTTTAACTTTTTATCTTTTAGCGCATATAAAAAGCAAAGTGTCATATCGTCAGGTATGTACTCGACATAGCGCTGTAAGCTTGTATCAGATATATCCCCTGAAGTATGACCTTGCGTATGAGAACAACCGTAATTGTCATCATCAATACTTAGCAAGATTAGCGCCAAACTCTCATGGTCGTTACCTGAACCTGGTAACTCATCAGTTGCTGGTACCTGCAATTGGTATATCTCACGTTCGCCTAGGAGCCATTGATAAAGTGCTTTTAACACATCTATGTCATCCAATCCCCCATACATCACGCTACAGTAGAGCACTGACTCAATCAAATCATTGTTTGAGAACCTTCTTTTTCGTTGCCACATTTCGATCATTTGCTGGCTAGCAAGGCTTACTTGAGCACCATTTACCATCCAATCATAAGATATTGTTAAATCATCACGCTCTGCTATGACTGGCACAACTGGTTCATCTAGATTCAGTTCATGAGCTTTGTTGTAACTCCGTATGTATTCTAAAAACCCTTGTCTGGCTAAGTAATAGGTATGTGCAGTATCAAAGCGTATCTCAAGCACGCTATCGATAGCTTGATAATATTCAGTTAAGTCTGCTCCTATGCTTAGAGAATTCTCATCAACATACGAAGCTATCAAAACTTTCGCCTCATTTTTGATACTCTCATGATTCTTGCTTTTATTTTCTTCTCTTAACTGATGAGCAACAGCATTATCCATATATATTCACCTCAACTTGTCGTAGTTTAAGCTCAACTGCAACTTTATCTAAGTCAGCGGATAACGCTTTTAGCTCATTAATGGATAATGACGACATTGGATGCATAGCCTCCTGATCTGGATGTTCATGACCATATAAGGCACATATCAAATGCTCAGGAGACCTATTCGTTAGTAGTGAACGTAATTGATGTCTTAGCCAATTATCTTGGTGACTAAAAAAATGTTTTATCTGATAGCGAACCTTACTAGGCGTAATACCGGCAAACCCTTTGGGATTTTGGCTAAATAGCTGAATGAGTGGCTGACTAGAGTTCAAAATATTATTTATAGGAAATTGGTCATTGGGATATATAGAATTATGCATGACCGCAAATTGCTTGATATACTCAATATAATTCTGAATGGCTGTGATTAAGAAATCACTAAGAGGAATAAGCCTTCCATGCCCTTGGCCATGACGCTCTTCTTTATCCGACACCCATAGCAGCCCCTGCCTAAAATCAAACTGATTTAAAAGCCCAGGCGCATGCTTTACGGGTCTAATCCCAGTCTGAATAAAGATGATGTGCCATAGCCAGACACCATAAGCATTAAACTGCTCAATATAGCGGTCCTGCCGTATATTGATGTTCCGCTTTAATCGTCCGTTATAACTCTCCGCTGCCTCAGCAAGCTCATCAAAAAACTTTTGGCAGATATCAGTATTTACAGTCATGTCACTACCGACATATTTTTTATATCGATTGCTTTTCGTGCTAGACATACTAAGCTGTCGCAGCTCACCTTGGCTGTCAGCAGTACAGTATTCGGTCAATAAATGTATAGCGCTGTAGTAGGTCTTCTCTAAGCTTATTGTCTCAATACTGGTGTAGTACAAAGGCGAGCTGTGTTTCACATCAACCCCAGTAATCATGTCGGCATGTAATGGCTCTTGCAGCTCATTCTTTATAACTGTATATAAACAAGCATCAATATGCTGATTTGATAACACTGGTAGCTCTAGTTGCGTTTTTAAGCTTGCCAGCACTTCAGATACTTCATCACTATCCACCAAAAACTTATTTGCAATAACTGCTTGTAGCCTAGCTGGCAGAGGTAATTTAAATTCATTATCATGGCTTTGACGATGCGGCAGTAAGTGACTTCTACGATTAGAAGTCACTTTAATCGTGTTACTCATAGCATAACTATCAGCAGCCGAACCGCTCTCATGACTCAACCACTTGCGCTGACTTTTATCCAGTTCTAACTCATAAATCACGTCTTGAATCTTCCGACCACTTAGTAGTGATAGTAATATGACCGCATAAACCTGACGCTGTTTATAGCTAACAACGCCAAAAAGCTGCCACACCCGAGCGAATAGCACTTGATAGCTTAGTAGGCTTAGTTGACGTAGGTTGGTAGGAAAATAAAACTGATTACGGCGGGCATGTCGATAATTGTTTTTTAGCTTCCATTGCTGTAATTCTGAGGATTTAGCGGTTGTCCTAGAAGGTTTAAAGTCATTATCTAAAAGCGCAGGCGGGTCGTCATCAGCAATATTTTCAGCGTCCGCCACGTTATCATTTTTATGGGGTCTGCCAAATATTGTGACTCGTATTGGCTCATCAGCACTATTAAAGTATCGCTTATTAGCGTGTTCCTTACTAAGCTCATTGTTTTGTGAGTTGGTATAGGTTTTACCTACAAACGCTTTGTTCTCTGCAACCACCTCATAGGCAAGTCTTATTTGACCAATTTTACCAGCCAGCTTTTTATTAACGATCCTGCCTAACTTTTCATCATTTCCGATTTGGGCTTCGTATTGACGTAACGCCGCTAATGCATCTGTGAGTGAAGCATGTTGAGCATGAATACTAATCAATTTTTTAATAATCTCAGTTTGTGGATTATTGTCCTTTAAGCCCATCCTTAGACGCACACTTAGCTGACTGACTTTGGCGGAGTGGTCATCCTTACGTATAGCAATCATAATAATTATTTGCAGATATGCACTCATAAACTGCCATGCTTCATTATCAATATGTGCTTGACCATACCTCTGGTAAAACAAGACCAGCATATAAGTGACTGCCCAATCCTCAATCTTTTTCTCTTTGACGACTGTCTTGGCAATAGCTTCACATTCAGACGATATAAATACCGGCATTTCTATGTTGGCATGTTCACTGATATGTAGGCAAAAGCCTGGATTAATATAAAGAGTATTAATAATCAGACTTTGTACTTTTATACAGTACGGTGAATCAGGTGGTACTAGCTGATCTAAAACCACTTTTAATTCGTTGTTATCAAATTTCTTTATATTCATTAGGGTGCACCACTCAACCAGCTCATACTTTGAGGAATACCTAGAACTCGATCTTCTACTGCAAACTTACATTGGCGATATTCATAACTACTCTGGCTAATACCTGCAAAATGGCAATACTCCTTTACCGTCAGTTGCCTAACCCCCATGAGCTGGCATATCACACTTTGAGGTGCAGTGCATTTAAGTGCTTTAAACAAATCAGGATGGTGAATACCTTTCAAGAACATCAAGTTTATAACCTCCATCCATGCGAGCTGCTGAACATCTTTAATACTTTCAGGGATTATTAAGCATGGGTGATCGCTATCATTCTCGAACCTTAAAACCTGATCGACTCTTTGGAAATCATTAAAGAAATAAAAAGCATCGTCCCCTCCATCAACCAAGCGCAGGGGTGGACGGTAGAAATTATCCAAAAACTTCATATTGATATAAGTCGTTTTAGGTCTCAATCTCTGCCAAACACATAAAGCGGCTTTAGCATACGGATGTACATACAAATCATCCTTACTAGGATTGGCAAGTTTTTGCCCAACCTTAAGTTTATTATTTTTCATTTTATTCATAGTAATAGTGAATATAACTCATGTTATTCAATAATCACTTAGGTGTCAAACGCTTTATTATTGTGGGGCTTAATATTGTAAAATAATCAGTATTATTAGATAGTTACCATTATTTCAGGCGCAAAAAAACCTCTTAACAATATAGAACATATAGTATTAAGAGGTTTTTATATTTTTTGTTTTTGTTAGGTGAGAAGATTAAATTTGGGGTTTGAATATGGGATGCATGAGTTGCCAAAGCGAGAGTGATTATGCTTAGTACCTAAGAGGAAAGCACCTTGAGATTCATTAAAGCAATCTAATTCAGATAAAATCAGTACAATACTTATAACAAACTCAATTAACGAAAAAACGATTGCTCATTGAATAGACTATCGTAAAATAGGATGATTCTCAATATACAGGCAAGCTATCATAAAGCTTGATTTTTAACTCCTGACACTTTTCATTGAACGTATCACCTTTCAAGTTAATGAGCTGATTCTGTACCCAAATGCGTATCGCCATATGATTATTAAAGCAACTATCCACCTCCAGAAAATTTGATATAGATGTTCCAGTGGGAATAGATAGCTCGCAAATGAGATGATTAGCAATGCGATTGGCTTCATCATCAATACTGCCCATTGGTTTGGACTCTTTACGTAATTCTTCATAGCTAATATTTAGCATAATACTACCCTCATTTTCTAATTGACCTTAAAATATATAATAAGTAGATCTTGCTAATATCTTTTACCTATTTATAGTTATAGTGAATATAGATATTTCGGTAATGAAGGATACCTATGACATAATAGTTATCTAGTCGACTAACTATTAATCGATAGTATTACTCTATCACTACTAACCACACTTTAAACTATATTATTATCACTAGCAAGCATTTTATTATCACTTTAGGGATTAAATAATGATTAAACTTAACCTTCCTGTCTTATTTGCTGAAAAAGGGATACGTGTTGCAGATGCAGATAGAATGTCTAAGCTTGGTAGGTCTACTCTCTATAGAATGTACAATAATGAAGTGACACGTATCGATTTTGAGACGCTTAATGAACTGTGCAAGTTATTAGACTGCAAACCAGGCGATATTATTCTCTATGAAGAGGATGATCCAAGCGAAGATAATTAGATGATGACCACTAAGCATCAGTCCTATAAAACATTCTCTCAGAAAAGAAAATCTTTAAATCGATAGTGAATTAGTCTCTTGCCTGATGATAAGGCTAACAAAGCACTAATTTGAAAGGCAACGAATCCGAACCCTTCATTCTAAAAGTAGTTAAAAATTTTAGCTGATATGGAATTGTTGAATTTAAGATTTGAATACATTAACAACAGTATCTATTTACATCTATGAAATAAATTATAAGGTCATGCTCATATGAATACTTTTGACTTAAAAAAACACCTAAGCATTGATGAGATGATTACATATATGAAGCTTTATAACTTCGGAGAAGTTAGTAAGAAAAACGCTATTACTTTAGTAAAAGACTTGGTCAGAGAGGATAAACTAAAATTAGCTATTTGGTATAAGGGTAAATTCATCCATGAAATAACAACAGCTATTCAAGGTGAAACAGACAAAATAGATTTTGAAACTGAGCTTGAAAACGGCTTTCTAAACGGTGCTTATATACTAATAGATAATGAACACATTCTAAGTTTATTAGCAAAACCTGGGGCTGAACAAGCTAATCTGCAAATTACAGAATTCCCTGAAGAAAAGCTCTATTTTAAGTTTACTGCGAAAGAAATGAATGACTACTATAACCAGAAAAGTTCTATTATGGAAGCAGGCATTCCTTACTCATCTTTCTTTATAGATAGAGCAGACTATGTTCTAGAGATAGATGATATTAGAATTGGGAAAGATAGCTTAAATAAGTTGATAGATAAGCCTGATACTCAGCAGCAGTTAATAAAGAAAGATGAGAAAATTGCTGAGTTGGAAAAACAATTAGAAAAAGCCTCCAACCAAACTGAGTTAGAAAATCCTGTTCAACCATCAAATACACAACGTTTAAATTTCTACAAATCAATAATAGTTAAATCAAATTATCATTTAGCTTATCTATTAAAACAGCTTGACTATCAGAATGCGTTAACTAAGGACGATATTGCCAATACGATTATATCCTATATGGAAGATATGGCTTCGCATATAAGTGATAAAGAAGGTGTTAAAGCTTCCTCCATAATCGTGAAGTTAGAGACTATAAAAACGAAACATATGCAAGGATTAAGTTTTAAATCAGGCGCTCAATCAAGTAGCGTTAAAAAGAAAAGCCGTAAAGATTTACTTTTTGATAGGACAAAACCGCCTATTTATAACAATGATAAATAGGTATTACGAAGAAACTTCCCGTAATCACATGATCACGACACCGCAATCCCTCTTTCTAGAGGGGTTTTTTTTGTCTAACCTATTTCATGTAAGCCATAACAGTCCGTTATGGCATAAGATAAACCGTTACGGAGTTTATATAAATGGCTAGTCAAATACCTCAAATAACTTTGGTAAATCAGTTACAGAATGAAAATTCTGATGATACCCAATTGATTGCTAGTTCAGTATTGCCACATCAGGGCATGAGTCGTGCTAGTACGATACTACCCCTACTTCCTTTCGGTAGCAGCACTCTATGGGAATGGTCAAAAAGCGGGAAATTTCCTGCACCGGTGAAATTATCACCAACTATTACTGCATGGCGTAATCGTGACGTACTGAATTGGCTTGAACATTGGCACTCTGATGAATCTGAAATTAACAATTCTGATAATAACGAAGTTGATGGGTGCTAATATGATAGATATTAAAAACGCCCCTAACGCGGCAAACGTAGGGGCATTAGTTAAATATGAACAATTCAATACCCAAATCATAGCAAACCTAAGTATTATTACGAGTATAACACCGAAAACGTTAACTAAAAAGCGGATGTTAGGCGCTAATGGTGACATGATAACCGATACCATAGCGCAAATGACCGAAGGCAAGGCACTAAATGTAAGCATTACTAGTATTCGGCAATTAGCGAACATACTAGACAGTTTAGAACATAATCAGGCTGTAACGTGGGGTATTCATGCCGGCAAGAATAATGAAACGCTGCTATTAAGTAGTAAGATTTATAAGGAACAAGGCGGCCCAGATAATGCATTAACACGAACAAACAACCACTTTAGATGGGGCAATCACGGCGGCGTTATGATGCTTGATTGTGATGATAAAACACTGTCAAAGGCGGACTTTATTAAAGCCGTTAATGAAGTTATACCGCTTAATAATATACCTTACATATGGCGGCCAAGCTCAAGTAGCTATATTTATAATGGTAATGAGCAATTAACCGGCTTAACAGGTCAAAGGCTTTATATTTTTGTGACTGATGCAAGCGACATAGCACGCGCTGGCAAGATATTGTTCGAACGTCTATGGCTAAATGGTCATGGTTACTACGCTATAAGCAAAGCTGGCAGCTACTTAGAACGATCACCCATTGATGCCGCCGTGTTTCAGCCTAGCCGCCTAGACTTTGCCGCTGGCTCGCATTGCATTAAACCGTTAGAGCAGCGAGTAGTAGCAACAGAATGCCATGAAGGGCAGCCACTTGATACAAAGGCCGCATTACCTGAACTGACAACCAAACAGCAAAAAACACTAGCCGAAATCAAGATACAAGCTAAAGCGCCTTATGCTGATGAAGTGGCAGAGATACGGGCAGTATTCAGCCATGATAAAGCTATTGCTAACCTAACTAAGCAAGGCATTACAGAGCCTACAGACGACCAGCTAACAGCCGCAAAAAGCAACGTACTACGCGCTATTAATATGGACGTTTTGGCAGGTGACTTTATCATCACACTGGCAGACGGCAAACAGATAAGCATAGGTGATGCTTTAGATAATCCAGAACAATATCATGGGGCAATCACTAAAGATCCGTTAGAGCCTGACTATAATAATTACAGCAACACAGGCAAACTATATATTCAAGGCCAAAGTCCGCGCCTATTTAGCCAAGCACATGGTGGTAAAACATATAAGTTGATAAAGCAACCTCACCGGCTTGAGCACGTTGCTGGCAAGACGTCAGACACCACATTAAAAACGCTTAGAATAATGCAAGCCTCGCCAGATTATTATGATATGGGGGACCAACTAGTAAGTATTAGAGACGGCAATATATTACGGTTTAGTGAATCTTTATTAGAGCATGAGTTAGGCGTTATAAATCAGTATTGGCAGGGGCAAAAAACTGGAAGGACAATGCATGAGCGGCTGATTGATCCGCCAACGAAGGTTATTAAGCAAATACTATCAATGCATAAGCACAGGGACCTAAAGCCGCTTAATGCTGTTATAAGCGCGCCGACAATCACCCATGACAACCATATAGTAAGTAAACAGGGTTATGATAAAAGTACAAAGCTATATCTTGATTGCTTAGATCACGGCGTTAGCGTAGCAGCATTAGTAAGTGAGCAGGACGCTATAGCCGCATACAATGAGTTAATGAAACCGTTTAATACGTTCGACTTTGCAGACGATGTAAGCCGCAGCGTAGCATTATCCGCCGTACTAACAGCGATAACGCGCCCCACGCAAGCAACCGCGCCAGCCTTTGCTTTTGATGCACCCAAACAAGGTAGCGGCAAAACCTACTTTTGCGAGTGTTTAGGATTACTTGCAACTGGTACAGCCCCAGCTATGACACCAAGTATTGAAAAGAACGAGGACGAAATACGCAAAACCTTATTATCTATGGTCATAGAAGGACGGCGTTTTATTATCTGGGATAACGTGATGGGGCATTTTAACAGCGCTACTATGGCCTCATTTTTAACATCGGAACGCTTCAGCGGACGTATATTAGGCTCAAGTCAAAGCGTAGAAGTAGCACACCGCGCCATGCTTTTATTGACGGGTAATAACATAACCTTAGTGGGCGATATGCCGCGCCGTGTTCTAACTTGCCGTTTTGATACTGGCATAGAGAACCCCACACAAGCACAGCGCAATTTATCCGCTATTGATGGATTGAAACCAGCCGCATATATAGAGCGTAATCGATACAAACTAGCAGCCGCCGCTATTACTTTAATACGTGGCTACCTTCAAAGTAATGAACACCGCGCCGGCGGTATGGCTAAAGATAGATTGCCTAGTTTTGAGGACTGGGACACCGTAGCACGCCAGCCCGTGTTATGGCTATCTACACAAGTAGAAGGACTGACAGACCCTAAACGCTCGATTGATGACAACATGGAGAGAGACCCAGAACATGAAACGCTAAGCGAGTTACTAGCATGCATTTATAAATGGCGAAGTAATATAATATTTAATGCTAGGGAATTGTACGATCAAGCCTTAATTCATGCTCAAGTAGATAATAATTTACAAGAAATATTATTAGACTTAAACGGCGGTAAGTCATTGAGCAGCCGATCAGTAGGCGCAATACTAAAGTTTAGGCATGGGCGCATTGCAAACGGTTTAAAATTGGAACTATCCAAAGCCAGTACTAAGGGAAATAGCTTTAAAGTAACAAAGCTTGTATGACTTATGGTTAAGCATTAACAAACGTAGATATGAGCCAAGCATTAGATTGTTTGGCTTTTTATTCGTGGTCATTAATAACCAAAAAAGGTAGGAGTAATAGGACTAGTAGAACTGTATAACCCTAATGGTTTTAAAAATTACTATAATAATAGAATGTATATTATATATAGGTGAGGTGAAATGACCCTACTACTGCTACTTGTCCTACCTTTATTAACGCCTATCCACCCGACATCAGAAAATAGCACCTGAATGATCTATCAAGTCTATTGAGCTAAATTTATATTAAGTATCATTTTTAAGCTTTACTGTCAGTATGTGCAATAATAATAGTCAAATGTTAGGAAGTACTTATGCAAGAGTTACTACAGTTGCCACTGCAAATACAAGCTACATTGGTCGCAGGTTATTTAGGTTACATAATATTAAAACGTGACTATAGAAAAACTGAAAAACTTACTGATGTTTGGATGTTCGTATTACTCCTTGGTTTACCAACTGCTCTCACCGTCCAACTATGGGAGTCAAATTGGGCTTATCTAGCGGTGCTGTCTGGACCGATTATTGCTTATTTATGGTTGAAATTTGCTGACTATAAATGGACTGATTTTTTGTACAAAAGCAAAGTTAGTCATAATATGAATACAGGTGACGTTTGGAAAACGCTATCTTCTCATAAAGGCGTAGCGGCAACTCAAATAAAATTAGTGCATAAAAATGGTAATCAATATTTATGTAGTAGTACAATGGAGTTTTTTGGAGATGTGTTTGCCCCATTTATTATGGACGAAGATGGTATTGCCTTTTATGTTACCGACACTAAAGGCAAAGAGGATGTAGACTGGACAGAAGTGGGACAGGTTAAACTAGAACCAGAATTTGGTAGTATGATTACTTACTTTCCTCGTGCCGATATAGAGTTTTTAGAAATGAGATATACAACAAAATTAAAATAAAGTTAGTAAAGAACTATTTATGTGGGTTATGTGGTGGTTTGGGTGGTGGTCTATGTGATGCTGGACGTTGTCCATTATCGCTTAGTGGCCAGCCACCTCGGTCTGATTTTTTGTCACCGTTGGAACTTGAATCACTGTTATTTGGATTAGCCATAGTCATGTCCTAACACTTTAGAGAAGTTTATTTATGTGGATTATGTGGTGGTTTGGGTGGTTTGCTAGTTGATTCCGGGTTCTGTCCGATTGCGGCATCACCTATAGAACCACGAATTTTTCCGCCTTGGTCTGATATTTCTTTGCGATCTGAACTCGTACTACCGTTACTTGGATTACCCATAGTTACATCCTAATATTTATGAAGAAAATGTCTGTAAGTAACATTAAATGTAAAGCCTTAACTTAAGCCCACCACCTAATATAAAACAGCTATAGCTTACATTATAGTGGGTTCTTTATGTTTGGAATCAATATTTAAGAAATTAGTGATCATAACTCAGAAGGTCATATGAATATTAAAGTCATAAATTAATGTGCGTAAAGAAAATACTTACAAAGTAAGACCTAACAAAGCTAAAAACAGTGTCACTAAAAATTATTGTTGGTATTATTGTTGGTATTATCGATATATATAAATATAAGACCTATATATTACAATATATACAGCTAACACTTTACTTCCTGCCGTTCCGACCAAACACAGCAGTAATAGAGAAAAGCCAATCATTGTTTTCAATGGTTGGCTTTTTTTTGTGCTAAATTTGGCTAGGGATTGTATGATGTATTCAAAGAACAAATGATAGAAATGTGGGCAGGGCTAGAAATGATTAAGTAAAAGGTATTTACTCATACTCTTGTGCTGTCACTACCTTGCAGCTACTTTGATAAAGGGTATAAAGGTGTGAATATGGATTATGTTATTGCTTTAGAAGAAGGTAAATTTGACAAATATATATGTTTATCAAACATTATCGATATTTTGTGCCTTGTATCTACTGAGTGTACTTCATACTATATTGCCAGTTATCTCAAATATCATAAATTTCATACCAAAGCCAAAGCCTACTACATAGACGTTAGCAGTGCAGAGGTATTACCTATCTACAATCAGAGTGAAGTAATTACTTCTTTATTTGAAGATA
>NZ_PJAT01000072.1 GCF_002836715.1 Psychrobacter sp. 4Dc | reverse complement strand
CTAGTGTACGTAGCGTATTTAACAGGTTTATTCTGATCGCCATCTACCCATGAACATGAAGAAATTACACCATAAGCAATTGTTCCTGCAAATACAGGTCCCCCACTATCACCTGAGAAACAACGTAACGTTCCATTCCCGACAGTCGTAGCTGTACCTGCTCCCGACTGAGTATTTCGCATTAATACAAAACTACCCCCTGTAGAAGTGAAAGAAAGATTATTGTTTGAATCACTAGAAAAGGAAGCTAAATTAGATTCTTACCTACCTCAACAAGGAATTTAAAATTGAAAATTTTGCTTACTCTGTTATCAATTAGCGTATTAGTTGCTTGTCAGTCTTATCCTGTAGTAAAAGAAACTAGAGAAAAAGATACTCCTATAATAAGACAGCAACCCTTTTATACTTACCCTTATGCGGCTTCAGCTGATCTACGTAATAAATTTGATATTATGAATTATAAAAGCCTAAGGCTTGATTATGAGAATGGTTGCGTTTATTTATTTGATGGTAAGCAGCGTTTTGTTCCGTTACTACCCCAAGAATATGCATTTTGGAATGAAAAAAAAGGCGCTCTAAATTACTATGATAATACATTCCGCCCTGGTTACATTATTGAATCAGTCGCCTATCAAATAACGCCAAAACAACGTGTTATTTTTGAAAAAGAGTTTGTGGTCAGTAAACCCCCAATAGAATGCACTAATTATCCTATACTTTATATCATTGGTACACCACCGGGCGTTATTTCTCCAGAAACGAGGCAACTAATTAAATAAGTATGCCTATTGTGAACCAATCAGGTACTTTCACTGTTTCGGTACCCTAGTGAGGACTTGAATCTTGGACTGTATGCTAATGATAGCAATAGTTTGAGTTATTGAAGCAACATCGGTGTACTTCGTTGTGTACATCCAGTGAGTTTTTCGAGAGTGAATTAGCTTATTTTTGATTTCTATAAGTACTGTTATGGAGACCATCCCAGATTCTGTGTAACTGACGTTTAGATTAAATACTTACACAAAATTTAGGAAGGTCTCAGATTTTGAGAAAAAACCGCTAGAAAATTATTTGAAATAACAGCTATTAATGGCACTCCATTAACATTTCTGTAAGTACATTACCGTTAAATGATTACCCTGCGCAGCAAGATAGCTCTTTAACGTCTTTGCTAAAGGTTTGAGCGCATAACTTCAATCCTTCAACCATCGTCAAATACGGAAATAGTTGACCTGCCAATTCTTCGACTGTCATTTTATTATGAATAGCAAGAGCCGCACTTTGAATCAGTTCTCCGCCTTCATGGGCTAAAATTTGTGCGCCTATCAGTTTTCCCGTGGATTCTTCAGCTACCAACTTGATAAAACCATCCGTTTCAAAATTTGCTAAAGCTCTTGGTACGTTTTCCATATCAAGTACACGACTTATCGTATTTATTCCTACCGCTGAAGCTTGTACTTCGGTTAGACCTACCGTAGCAACTTGTGGGTCGGTGAATATAACAGCAGGCATGGTAGATAAGTCGAGTTGCGCATTTCCACCTGTCATATTAATTCCAGCCCTACTTCCGGCAGCAGCAGCAACATAAACAAATTGTGGCATATTGGAGCAATCTCCAGCGGCATAAATGTTAGCTGTTGATGTTTCCATCATACTATTAACAACAATGGCACCACTTTTATCTGTTTCAACACCAACATTTTCTAAACCAAGCTTTCCAGTATTTGCATGGCGACCCGTAGAGATAAGCAATTTTTCAGCGATTAATGTTCCTTCGTTAGTTTCCAATGAAAAACCATTGCTATCATAAGAAACATGACTTGCTTGCGTATTATTAAGTACCCTAATACCTTCTTTTTCAAAGCACTCTGCCAGTTTTTCACCTAATAACGGATCTTCAGCATATAAAAGGGTATGTCTGGCTAGAATTGTCACACGGCTACCTAAACGGGCATAAGCTTGCGCAATTTCCAGAGCAACAACGGAGGAGCCGATGACAACTAGACTACTCGGTAACTCTTCTGCAAATAAGGCTTCTGTTGATGTCCAATAAGGTGTATCAACTAAACCCTTAATTGGCGGAATGCTTGGTGTAGAGCCTGTTGCAATTAAAATGCGATCTGCAACCAGCTCTTCTTCACTACCATCAGACTTGTGAACTAGCAAGGTATTTTGATTTTTAAAACGTGCATAACCTTTAAGTAAAGATAGCGCGGGATTACTCTCTAAAATACGTTGATATTTAGCATCGCGTAGTTCTTCGACGCGAGCGTTTTGCTGATGTGCTAATAAGGAGCGGCTAAGTTGTGGCTGAATATTTTCTAAACCATCAAACGGGTTAGTACGTTGCTGATGCGCTAATTGCGCAGCACGGATCAATATTTTTGAAGGAACACAGCCGACATTTACACAGCAACCTCCGATTACATCGGCTCCTTCAATGATAGTAACTCTTGCTCCGCCTTCTGCTGCTTTAATCGCACTGGCAAAGGCCCCTGAACCACTACCAATAATGGCTACATGTAATTGTTCTGGCTGGATGTCATTTGGCGAGCAACAACTATTCGTTGACATATTTTATTCCTCTTAAAAAGTTAAGCGGTACAAGTTTCATCATCACAGCGTTTATTCGCAGGAGAAACCATGTCCCAAATTGATACAGCAACCATTAGTCCTAGCCCCGTATAAGTAACGTATGAACTCCACCCGTACTGGAACCAAGGGTATAAAGAGAGTAAAACCAAAATGGGGCCAATTGAACCGATAAAACTACGGTGCCATTGACGATGGCTAAACCAGCCTAAGATATTCATTGCCAGCGCTAATACTGCAAACAGTGGTAACAACGTATTGATAAATACCCCTTCCCACTGACTAAGAAATCCCATCCCAATTGCCGCACCAAGACTAGCTATCGCGGGAAAACACATGGCGCATCCCATTGCCGAAACAAGTGCACCTATAGAGCCTGCTTTATCTCCGATACGCGTAACTAGTTCTAAGGGGCTAAATATTACTTATTTTCACTTTTTAAATTTGAAGGGTAGCCAGCGTTGGTAGTCGCTGCAATTAATGCATTGATGTTGGTTTTAGTGTCATCAAAAGAAACAACAGCTAGCTTAGGCTTGTAGGTAACTTTCGCATTTTCAACGCCATCAACATTTTCTAATGACTTTTTAACTGTGATTGGACATGTCGCACAGTTCATCGTTGGCACTTCCAGTGTAACTGTTTTTACTTCAGCAAAAGCACCAAAACTAGAAAGTGAAAGCAGTGCGGTTAATAATAATTTTTTCATAATTAGCTCCAAATTTTAAAATGTTATAAATTTCTTGATCTGTATATTAAGCAAACAAAAGTATCCAATAATTACTGGTCACTAAAATTGTCGCAACTATAGCGCTCAGCCAGAAAATGACTTTTCGTTGTTGCTGTTTCTTAGGAATTGCACAGGCCGTTCCCGGCTCACACTCTTCTACAGGACGGTAAATTTTCCAACCTGAGTAACCAAACAACAACACTACAAATGCGATAAATAATGGCCTATAGGGTTCAAATGCAGTTAAATTACCAATCCATGAGCCACTTACCCCAAGTAATAACAGGAGCAAAGGACCTACACAGCATACGCCTGCGCCTAATGCTGCTATGATGCCTCCTATCATTGGAAGGTTTGATTCTTTTTGATTCATATAGATACCTCATTAGATAATGCAAGTGTATTGCATGTACCTAAGTACGGAGTCAAGGGTGATTTATAAAAAATTTATCTTTGATAATCTGCTACGACAGATACGGGGAATAAGCTAACTTGAATTAAGGCGCAGAAGTAAAATTGGATATGCTGTTTTAGTGGGAAATGGTAGTTAAGTGAATCATTTACTTCGGTTGCAACGAATCAATTATTGGGCAGTGGCTATCGTCATCATTATTTTGGCATTGTCCTAAATGTTCTTCCAAAGCGTGTTCTAACAACAACAAGTCAGCCATCTTTTTTTGTACTGCGATCAGTTTTTTATTAGCTAATTCTTGTACTTTACTACATGGACTATCGTTTAACGCAAGTAACCCTTCAATCTCATTTAGCGTAAAACCTAATTCTTGAGAACGCTTGATAAAATGTATTCTATTTACCGTTTCTTTCGGGTAATGTCTATAGCCCTGCATAGGCTTTGGTGGTTGTTTAATTAAGCCTTTGCGTTCATAAAAGCGAATTGTTTCGACATTTACACTCAGTTCTTTAGCCAACATACTTATGGTTCGTTTAGACACGTTATCAATTACCTTACTAACTTTTTGTTTACTTACTTTATATCTAATTAAAGTGACCATCAATGAATACCAGTTTAAACATCGCTAATTGATTTTGTTTTTTCTTCTATTAAATAAGTAAAGTTACCGTTGTTACAACAATATTAAACCACAACAATGTATGGTTTATCCTTTTTCATTATCAAAGTCCAAATTAGTGTTATTACATGCAGTTCTACATGAGTATACCCTAAGGGAACCACCTATTTCACCCTTCAAACCTATTAACAGACCACTTAAAACAGACTGGTATAATGGAACCACTTATAGCAGACTATTTTAGGTGTTTATGTTTATTAGAGCGTATCTACGAGCGTCTACCAAAGAACAAGATGCTAAGCGTGCCAAAAGCGAGCTCATAGCATTTGCCAACGATCATGGCCACAAAATTGCTGCCTTCTATGTCGAAAACGAATCAGGCGCTACCTTGGTGCGACCCAAGCTTATGCAGCTGATTGAAGACGCTCATAAGGGCGATGTGATCTTAGTTGAGCAGATTGATCGCTTGGCGCGTTTGAACCAAGCTGATTGGGATACGCTAAAAAGAATGCTATCAGAGAAAAAGCTCTCTATCGTGTCAAAAGAGCTGCCGACCTCATATATGGCGCTTCAATCTGAAAGCAGCACTGAATTTATGAGCAGTGTATTGCAGGCCATTAACTCGATGATGCTGGATATGCTCGCAGCCATTGCTCGAAAAGATTATGAGGATCGCCGTAACCGTCAGATGCAAGGTATTGCTCGTGCTAAGGCAGAAGGTAAGTATTCAGGACGTAGAAAAGATACCGAAAAGCGCAAGATTATCGCTAGTCTGCTCAAATCAGGTCATAGCTATTCTGATATTCAAAAAATGGCTAAGTGCTCACGGCATCTGATCGCTGATGTAGCCAAGGAAAGACCGAAGATGCTCAGTACTCATTAAGTGGTTCCACTACAGCAGTCTACTATGAGTAGTCTATTAATTGATTAATGAGCCTTTTCAGATGGTTCCGCTGGGATATACCCTTATTTACTGACCAGTTTTATGAGGCCCCTATAATGCTGCCACCCCAAACAACCGACCAATCAATGATGTTGCGACCATAGCGAGCACACCCCATATCACAACTCTAGACGTAGCAGGAATAACAGGGGCACCGCCCAAGCGCGCTGATATTATGCCAAGTAGCGCTAAGCCTACTATCGTTAAAGTCGCGAGTGACCAAACCAGTGTTTGTGCTGGCAAAAGTAAAATACCAATAATCGGTAATATGGCGCCCGCAATGAATGACAATCCAGAAGCAACTGACGCATGAATCGGCTTAGCTTGACTCAGATCTGTCAAACCAATCTCATCTCGGGCATGCGCCTCTAGTGCATCATGCTCAGTCAAAGCTATGGCAACTTGATGCGCTAAGACATGATCCAGTCCACGTTTCTCATAAATTTTGGTGAGCTCAAATAGCTCGCGCTCAGCATTATGAGTCAGTTCATGCAACTCTTTATCCAGATCCGCTTTTTCGGTATCAGCTTGAGACGATACTGAAATATACTCACCAGCTGCCATCGATAGAGCACCTGCGGTTAACGCGGCCATCCCTGTCAATAGCAGTGTTTGACTATTTGCACTTGCTGCAGCGACACCGACTAATAGACTCGCGGTTGAAATCAGTCCATCATTGGCACCAAGTACTGCTGCCCTAAGCCAATGATTGCGATTGCTTAGATGAGCTTCGTCGTGAATAGAATGATGCATAGCATAGATACCCTCAAACGATTTAGACATAAATTAGAATATGTCAGTGTAGCCTATAATGACACACCAATTTCCACATAGTTACCTTGCTTGCTTTAAAGCGATTATTCGATAGGTTATTAGTAAAAAGACTATTGTTTGACTGCCGGCATAAAATAATAACAAAGGCAGCGCGCGACTGTCTGAGCCCACCATAAACACATGAATACTGATGAACATATACGCCATAAAGGTCAAAAAGTGTAGCCAGCGCCATGCTGATTGACCAATATACTGCTTAATATAAAAACTAAACGCACAGATAAATAAGAACCAAAACCCCAACTGCCCCAAGGCCACGCCCACACGCTCAGTCTGAAAACCAAAAGGCATTAGCACCTGCCATAAGTTCAGATTTAAGAAATTATCTGCTAATAAGATACCAGCATGAAACGCGGCAAAGCCTACGGCAATCAGGCTTAGATACTGATGTAAGACAAATACCCGCGCTGCATTAAAGCGCTTGCCTAAACGAGTGCTTAACAACAAGCCAAAAATGACTGCCAACCAAAATAACGTATAAGCGATAACACCGCTTGCCCGTGATAAATACCAAAAGTGTTTATCTGTGCTGGTCAGTAGCTGAGATACCGTCTCTCCCCAAGTTAACGACGCATAACCACCAACTCCGATAGCAATGCTTAACGTTAAGCCAACCCATAGAGCCTGAGTGAGAACATTAGTATTGGAAGCAGTATGACTGCTGGTAGGATGGTCTGTATGCATGACTATGCTCCTATGAATGGCTTTACTTAATGTATTGATATCTAGCGCATGTCGCGTGATAAATTAACTAGCAAGCAGGTTTGGACGCATGGCAGAAGTCACCATCACTTTGTTATCCCTATCTATTAACAACGCCGCAATATGGTGTTTGTTGAGCCACGCCACGGCTGCTTTAACACCAAGAAGCACGCAGTATTTGGCGTATACCTCCGCCGTCATCGCATCTTTCGCCAGTACCGTTGCAGTTAGGACGTCACTTGTTACTGGACGCAAGTCATGCGGATGGATCAAATGATGTTGCCAGCGGCCGTCGTGCAACCAGCGACGATAATCTTGCCCAGATGTGGCGACAGCCCCAGAGCTGAGCTTGAGGATCGCCACATCTTCATCATTGTGAACGTGCTCACTATTGGCAAAATACGGCTTGGCAACAGCCACTCCCCAAGACACCGGTTTATCTGTTGGGTTTTTTGGAACACCAATCGCGATATCCCCACCCATATCGACTAAGCAGGGAATATGCCAGTCATGAACTCGGCTAATATTTTCCGCCAACTGCATGGCGCACCACCCTTTGACATATCCATTCAAATCCAGTGCCATGCCAGCTGGCAGATATACTTGATGTTGTCTGTCAGCTAACTGGCGAAGCTGAATACCTTCTATCTGCTGATTGGCATGGTTAGCACTTGTCGTGTCTTGCACGTTTGTAGGGGTGCTTACGCTAGTAACAGGTAATGATGGCACAGACATTTTGGGCAAGGTCTCAAATGAATGCTTATAGCCTGCGTCCCATAGAGGGTGCAATAACGTTGGTGTTACTAAGCCTTGAGTCTTTGAGACAAAGTGAATGGCACGCTGCAACACCTCAAATAATTCTGAACTCACCTCAGACCATTGGTCGCCACGGTTATTCAGTCTCATAAGCTCACTGCTGTCATCAAAACGACTGAAGATATGTTCCCAGTCAGCTAAGCGCTGCTGAATATCGTTTGTCAAAAAAGCGACTTGTTGGTCTATTCTCATTTGTGAAGGTTGCGCGCTCAGTCTTGTGGTATTTAAGCTAATTTGAATGTGACAACCCATGGCAAACAGTTTAATCGTTGCCAGTTGCGGTGTTGTTTGATTGGACATATTTGTGTGCATTCAAAGCCCTCCCTTGACTAAACATTCAAACTAAATAATCTGTGGTTTTTCTTATTTATTGAGAAGATCGCGTACGAGCGACAACCCTTATTACCTCAACAGGTGCGACTGCATTGACCTGTCGCAATTGATTGATATCAGCGATGGGCGTTGGCGTGACTGCCCTTTCATCAGACTCAGCAACAGCAGTGCTTATAATGGCAGTGCTCACAGGGGCAGTTTTTTGTTCTTGATTGAGTAGTACCAGCCATCCTGCCATAGTACCTGCAATCGAGACCATCATAATGCTGCTTTTAAGAGCGGCAAAAGGATCTGCTTTTTTAGCCGTTTTTTTGACGGCTGGTGTCGAATGTGATTTGGTATTAGTCATCGTATTCCTCCTCATCATGTTGCTGATAGCTCATGGCGATTAGGCGATCATTCTCTTTATAGTATTTTTTATCGTGTGCTTTGCGATGTTTATCCTCTTTACGTTTATCATCATCGTGGTGCTTATCTTCATAATCGTCATCGTCAAATCTCTCAGCACGATAGTCATTGGTCGCAACCGGATTCAGTACAGTGCCGACACTGGCATCAATATAAGTAGCGCCGCTGTCTAATAGCACCTCATAAGCGACGGTGCCGTTATAATTGACGAGCTCGGGTGAAGCCTGCAATACTGAATTGGGCGCGTCTTGCTGCGCAAGCGCAGTTGCTTGCGTGGCTGTGAGTGCCGCCAGAGGTGATGGATTGGCAAATGGGGATTGCGTGAGAGGGTTTGCCACGGCTTTAAAGGACGATAAATCAGAGGATATAGAGGTAATGTCAGTATTTTGACTCATGGCATTCGCAGCTGATAGTGCGTCATCAGCGCTGGGCGACTGGACAGATAAGGCGATAACGCCACCAAAAAACACTAATGAGGTTGCACCAACAGTCAATAATAAGGGTTTTAATAGAGGTAGGCTCATAAGATTGTACTCCGTCTATATTATTAGGGAATACAACTAGCATACGGGGTAAATATTAACTCAACCTTAAGCCCACGCCGATTAATTTTTATCGTTTTATCAGATGCTTGATATCGCTTTTTTATGTCTTATCGTGACGATAAAGCCAGTTTCTGGTTGAGAGCGGTTAGCAAACTCTAACGTCAGACCGTGCAGCTCTGCTATTCGATTGGCAATGGATAGCCCAAGACCGCTACCTAATTGGCTTTGACCTGCTGGGCGATAAAAGCGCTCGCTTAAGCGCGTCAGTTGTTCTGGCTCGACGCCACTGCCATTATCGACCACTCTAATAGCATTGGTGTCGAGCTGAAGTTCAATCAAAGCGCCCTCGGGACAATAGCGAATGGCATTGTCCAACAGGTTACGGATGAGCAGTTTGAATAAAATTGGATTGATAAGGATGGGTAGAATATCAGCAGGATTGTCACAGTTCACAGTGCGTTTTAATTGCATGTGCTTTTCACGAGCCAGCCGATTGACATCACTGAGTACAATATCCGTTAGCATCAACCAATCCGGACTTTCTAATTGCTCAGGAGGTAATTGTTGTTGCGGTTCTATTTTGGCTAAAATCAGCAGTTGATCGACCAAATGAGTGGCCCGCTCAATGCCATTGCTAATGTTTTGGGCATGATAGAACAGCTGATTATCGTCTTCTACGCCAGATAACTGCAATATCTGCTGCTGTAACAAATCAGCTTGTAGCTTTAACGCCGCAAGCGGGCTTCTAAGCTCATGTGAGGCATCGGCGGTAAAGCGCTGCTCACGTGCTAGGGTATCCGCGACTTTTACAAACAAGACATTTAAGGCGCTCACTAACGGTTGGATCTCTTTGGGCACGTCCGCTGTGATGGGGCTATCATCTTGCGGTTGACGCTGTTCAAGCGCACTACTAATCTGAGTTAACGGCATAAACCCCCGCCGGATCAGCCACACCACCAAACCCATAAATGCAAATAGCCCAATCAACATCGGCAGCACTTGCACGGACATGGCATCAGTAATCATCTCTCGGCGAGATTTGAGGTTCTGTCCGACGGCAATGACCCGACCTTCATAGTCATGATCATCATGGACGTAAAATAAACGCCAGCGCTTACTAAAAGGGTTGAGGCGCTGATAGGCAGAATCATGCTCTTCTAAAAACCCATGCTGGTCTGGCAAAAAAGCAAATGATTGACCATTTTCATCAGCCATTAATAGACGGCCTTTTTTATCCCAAATGGCAAAGCCCATATAGTCATCCTCAGCCTCACCAAGATCACCTGATAGCTGCTTACTTTTTAACGCATAGATTTTGGGCGTGTGCTTTTTGTTATCATCCCTTTGCCTATGATGGTCTTTATCGTCCTCTTCTTTGGGGGCGACCCCTATTAAATAACGGGCAACTTGAGTGATTTGGGTGTCATTCATCTCATTGATTTCGTGCCAAAGCTTCCACGCAATAAAGCTTGAGGTAAGCACCCACAGCAAAGGTAAACCAATCAGTAGCGATGTTAATAGCCGTTGCTGAATACTTTTCATAGGCTCACCAAGTAGCAGACAAAGTGGAGGCACCAAAAACAGACCGTTGAATGCCTAACGGTGGTTAATGGTGGTTATGGACTGGATTGAGATAGTAGCCAATACCGCGTTTGGTCAAGATAAAATCATTGCCCAGTTTTTTACGTAAATGATGAATGTGTACTTCAATGGCATTGCTTTCGATATCTTGTTGCCACCCATATAGCTTGTCTTCTAAGCTTGCGCGGCTGTGGATTTGCTTAGGGTGGGTCAGCATTTGCTCTAAGATTGCCACTTCTTTGATGGTTAATTCTACCATTTTGCCTTGATAAGAGACTTGCTGATTCTGAGGCTGATAGGCCACTTCGCCATAACGGACTTCAGGTTGACACCGACCTTGGCTGCGTCTCATCAATGCTTGTAGACGGGCAATCACCTCATCTAATGCAAATGGCTTCACCAAATAATCATCAGCGCCGGCATTGAGTCCTGCCACACGATTGGCAATCGCATCGCGAGCGGTGATAATCAATACAGGCGTATCTATGTGTTTTGCCCGCCAGTTTTTTAGGACGGTCATGCCATCCCCTTTTGGCAAGGTCAAATCCAGCAATACCGCATCAAACATGCCATCTTGCAGCGCAATCTCACCTTGCTTGGCATCACTAAACCAATCCACCATCATGCCATGACTTTTTAAGCCAAGGACAATACCATCAGCGATGGTGCTGTCGTCTTCTATCAATAATATGCGTGCCATATGTGCTCCATCGCTTGACTTATTTCATAGTAGTCGGCTTGTCTGTCACCGTTTTTTTGCCCGTTATCATTGATTTGATGAGGTTTTGGCGTTGCCAGTAACTCATGGCAATCGCTGCGATGATATGTAGAGGAACCAGCAGATATAAGCTGTTTGCTAATAACTCATGAATCTCTTCAAGCACCTCTTTATCACCAAACAGCCCTGATTCCATCAGATAACCGGTTAGTCCTAACCCTATAATCACGGCCCATAACGATAACATCATCAGGGCTGCCAAGGGGTTATGACCAAGATGCTGCTCATCAACGCGTCGAACACTTAAATCTGATACATGATGTTTGATTCGTGTTGGTGTGGGGAAGAAACTAGTAAAGCGTGCATAGCGCGTTCCAACCAGACCCCAAAGTAAACGTACGACGACCAGTCCCAAAACGGTATAGCCGACATACTCATGCCACTCACCACCATCTTCGGTAAAGAATAGATTGGCAATAATACCAGCTGCGACTGTCCAGTGGGTAACTCTTACTAATATGTCCCAAACTTTTACTTGCCTCGCTTTAGGCGTATTCGATAAAGGCGCGGAAGAGTCGTCGTCCCAATTCATGGTGTCTTTTTGGCTCATGGTTGTCACTCTCTTAATCATTTGTTTGTTTATTGACAACACCCGCTGCTAAACACTGAAAATCAGCAAGATATCGTAAGCAGACGAGATATCGCATCATCTGCCTCATCGCTATTACAACAAACAAATCTTAAGGTGAGCTTAGGACGTTAAAACAGGTAAATAATTGTGCAGCGGATCAGTTGCATACGTCGTGCCATAGACACCACTTAAGAATTATTTAAGAATCAGGCTGTATAATCAGCCATGCTTTTTCAATAAATGTATACTTAGTAAATCAAGCCTTCTTAACGTGAATAAAATAATTTTTAGGGAGATTCTTATGGCTGTAAAGTCATGGCAAGTAATCAGTAGTATCGTACTGATCACATCAATCACTGTACTCATGCAAATTCCCTCTGAAACGTGGATAACGTCAGCAACAGTCAGCTTGATTATGGGTGCATCGGCTTTAGCCTGCATGGCAAGCTCATGCATACTCGCTAGCCGTTGGCACGGTGTTGAACGGATCTTTGGCGGTCTGGACAGAGTTTATGAAGCGCATAAGTGGATTGCTATATGGGCACTTGTCTTCGCTGTCTATCATTTTTTATTCAAAGCCAAGCTAGACTCTTGGGAGCTTGCACCAATTTTAGAATTATCCAAATATTGGACGCGGATGGTGCGTCAACTTAGCCTTGTCGCGCTAGGTCTGATTATACTACTGGCACTGAATCGGAAAATCCCCTATGGCAACTGGCGTTGGTTGCATAAGTTCTCAGGTCCACTTTTTTTAATCGTTATACTACATTGGCTGAGCTTTGAGTCTCCCATCACACTGACTAGCCCAGCAGGTATTTGGTTAGCACTACTTTGTTCTGTCGGCGTGATTGCAGCACTGTACAAAATGGTGTTTTACCCCTTCATTGCCAAAGCTGGAGAATATAAGTTAGTCGCTATCTCCCATGGCAAAGCGGCGGTACACTTGGAGTTTGAGCCAGTAGATAAAAGGTTTCCATTCAAAGCTGGGCAATTTGCCTTTATTTCTCTTAAAGAAGCAGGTTTACGCGAGCCGCATCCTTTTACCATAGCTAACGCACCTTCTGATAATGGACGCATCCATTTTGTGATTCGAGCATTGGGTGATTATACAAAAAAGCTAAATGAACAAGCCAAAGTGGGTATGTTGGCTGATATTTATGCGCCTCATGGTAATTTTAAACGTATATCAAATGCAGAGCGTGAAATCTGGATTGGTGCCGGAGTAGGAATCTCTCCCTTTATTTCTTGGCAAGAGGATAAAACTATCGGTCATTTTGAACGTGCCACTCTGATATATTGCTTCGATCCTGCGCGTGTTTTTCCAAGTGTTGAGCGTATGCAGGAGATGACAGAACAGTCTGGAGTAGATTTCGTAGCCAACCCAAGTGGCAGTAATGCCATGGCTGAAACCATTCGGCAAGTCGCCAGTGAAGTTAATCCAAAGCAGATTCAGATTAGTTTTTGCGGTCCAAAAGGGCTTTTAGGAAAAGTACAAGAGTTAATGAAAGAAAATGGTATTCCTGCCAAAAATATTCATTATGAGTTTTTTGATTTTCGCTAGAACACGTACAATTTGCCGTGCTTAACACAAACCCAATAAGACAAATGGCACGCTGGCTCAAGTCATAAAGTCATCGGTGCTAGTGCTAAGTAGGCGAACGACAATGGTATACAGATTAATTTAAGTCATCGAACGTTGATCAGGAGCCTGGTGGTTTAAAGGCCGTCTTATACTTAATGGTCTACAGTGACTTAACATGAAATGGATATACCGCCATTTCATGTTAAAAAGGACACTACTGTGTACACGGAGCTACTATAAATAACTAGGAGTGATGATAACAATAGCGTACAACCGAATATTCAAGTCCTCACTAGGGTACCGAACCAGTTAAAGAACCTGATTGGTTCGCAATGGGTATAGCCAAATGCTCACGTCAATTGATCGCTGATATAGTTAAAGAATCAAAATGTATATAAAACAAACCATAGTATGTGAAAACTAACCGCTTTTTAAAAAATAAACGCCAGTCTCAACTTAACATAAGCTTTTGATTTTTATAGAATTGAAATTTTAATTGTTTTAACTAAAATTTTAAAAATTAAGTAAATCAACAGCTTAGAAAAATAAGTTGAGAGTGGGGTAAAATAACTAAACATAAAGCAGGAAAACAAACACTAATTTAGTATTATAAGATGCTAACGTTTAAAACCCCTTAATATAGAAATTAAACACAGGATGTTGCTATGAAAAAATCGCTTACTGGCCTTGCTATTTTAGGTATTAGTCTAATAAGCAGTCAGGTCAGTGCTGATGCTACAATGTATGAAGACAAGTACCCTGATGAAGTTCCTTATATAGATATATATTCTTATTCTGAATTTGGTAAAGCACAAAAACCTAATGCTGAAATGAAGCAAATTTGGGAGAGTTCACCTGAGATAAAAAATGAAGTTTACTTTGCAAGTCCACATACTATTATTAAAGAAAATGGCAAGGTAAAGTATGCTGTAGCTAACGTCAGAGGCGCTGGTTATAGCTTTTCTAGTGAGGGTTTTGAAGACTTAGTTTTGCTCAACTGTCAAAACCCTCGTAACTCATATATTGAACGTGGTGACAGAGAACGTATCAGCTTAAGAGATTCTATGGCGATTGGTGGTAAGAATGGTCCTGGAATAGGCGATAGCGGTTGGGATGATCATATCCCTCGCAAGGCAGTAGGTGTACTGTTCAAAACTTACTGTAAATAAGAGATTCGTGGCTTCACAAGTATTTTATATTTTAATAGGATGCTTATCAAACTAGGTAGCATCCTTTTTTATTAGATTGATCCTCTCAAACCTAGGACACTTGATAAATAGAATCAAGCAAGCTGCCTAGTCTTTAAAATCATGTCACAGCTACTGTGGTATTCAAAAAATAGTTAAGTACTCTCTTTATCTGGCTGTTATTGTTTTTTGAAAAATACTCAAATACTCAAATACTCAAATTATTTTAAAAAAC
>NZ_PJAT01000071.1 GCF_002836715.1 Psychrobacter sp. 4Dc | reverse complement strand
AGATATTAACATAGACTATACATTGGCCCGATAATTTCGTGCAAAGCGTGGTTCCCAAAACTAAGATTTGTTATTATAGAGGAATGTGACATCTCGCCACTATTCTTACAATTAGAGAGTACTTTATGAAAAAAATCACTACTTTAGGCGTTAGTGCACTTGCTAGCGCTATGTTGTTAGTAACAGGCTGTAGCACCAACAATGGCAATCAAGAAACAGCCGCTCAAAGCGTTTCCATTACTGAACAAAGCTCAGCTAGTGAAAAAGTAGGTTATAGCTTAGGTTTCATGATGGCAGAAGGCAACAAAGACGCTGTCAAAGATTTAGACCTAAATACTTTTGAAAAAGGCTTCCGTGATGGCTACGAAGGCAATGAATCAGCATTGACCCAAGAGCAAATGCAACAGGTATTGATGGACTATCAGAAAGAGCAAGAAGAGCAGTTTGTTAAAGACATGGAAACCAAAGCGACAGAAAATAAAGCCGCTGGTACTGCATTCTTAGCAGAAAACGCTAAAAAAGAAGGCGTGAAGCAGACAGAGTCTGGTTTACAGTATAAAGTTATCAAAGCAGGTACGGGTAAATCGCCAAAAGCAACTGACGTGGTTGAAGTAAACTACGAAGGTAAATTGCTTGATGGTACGGTATTTGACAGCTCTTATGAGCGCGGTGAGCCAATCGAGTTCCCACTAAACCAAGTAATCGCTGGCTGGACTGAAGGTCTACAGTTGATGAAAGAAGGCGGAAAGTACGAGTTCTATATCCCATCAGACATCGCTTATGGCGAAGCGGGTAACGCTGGTATCGAGCCTAACAGTACGCTTATCTTTACTGTTGAGCTATTAAAAGTAAAATAAGTATCTAAAGCAGATATCGTTCAGTTTAGGTGCTTAGCCTACAAAAAAGCCTTCATATAATTATGAAGGCTTTTTTACGACTAATATTTTATCTCAGACTGACCTCGATCTTACAAGGCCGATATCAAGTTGGCGATAAATTATAGATTCTTTTGAAAGACTTTAGAGTTGCGGCCATTATGGTACTGCTCTAAACGTGCTTCAGGTAAAGCGCTGGCTTCAACTTCGGCAAAGCCTTGCTCTACGAACCAGTGTGCGGTACGAGTGGTCAAAACAAACAGCTTGTACAAACCATGGCTACGCGCTTGCTGTTCTAGAAACGCTAGTAAATCTGCACCGCGGCTACCACTACGATACTCGGGACGTACGGCAACACAGGCGACTTCTGCTGACTCTGAATCTAGCGTATGCAATGCTGCACAGCCCAAAATCATACCATCGCGCTCAATCACACTATAATTATCAATCTCTTGTTCTAAGCGCTCGCGTGAACGACTGACCAAGATGCCTTGCTCTTCTAGAGGTGACAGCAGCTCAATAAGACCAACCACGTCATCGATATTGGCACGGCGAATTTCTTCATAAGGATCGTGGCTAATCAGCGTACCAGAACCATCACGTGTGAATAGCTCTTCTAGTAATGCGCCGTTTTTGGCATACGAGATAATATGCGTGCGATGCACACCTTGACGACAGGCCAAGCTTGCACAATTCAAGAAATAATTGATTTCGCAATTTAAATCGCGATCACGTAAGAAACGATCTACTTCATTAGGAATCATTTCACGTAATAAACGATCGTCGTCGTTGATACCCGCTTCTTCGCCTAAGAATATAAGCTTGTCAGCACCCAGTGCTACGGCAGCGCTTAGGGCAACATCTTCCGCTAATAAGTTAAATACTTCGCCAGTCGCAGAGTAGCCCATCGAGCCTAAAACAACGATATGGTCATGAAGTAGATTATTTTTGATGGCTTCTACATCGATAGAACGCACTTCACCCGTCATTTGGTAATCAATACCTTCACGGATACCGTATGGACGAGCTGTCACAAAATTACCCGATATCGCATCGATACGTGAACCATACATCGGAGAGTTGGCCAGCCCCATTGATAGCTGAGCTTCAATCTGTAAACGAATAGCACCAACGGCTTGTAAGATAGATGGCATCGCCGCACGTGGCGTAATACGGATATCTTGATGTAGCGGCGATTCAATATTAGCGTCTTTTAAATTCTTTTCGATTTGCGGTCGTGCCCCGTGTACCAGTACCAGCTTGATACCCAAGCTATGCAACAAGGCAAAATCATGAATAAGTGTGCTGAAGTTCGCATGGTTGACCGCTTCACCACCAAACATGATCACGAAAGTTTTGCCGCGATGGGTATTAATGTAGGGTGCAGAGTTACGGAACCAATGAACGTATTCAGGGTTGATCTGGGGCATGGAGCTAGTAGTCATAATGGGAGCAGTAGTCGTTAGAATAAGAAAAGGGGCGCAGCAAAAAAATGCCTAACGCTAAAGATTTACCATAGCAAAAAACGCGGTTATGAGCTATCTTTTATTTCAGCTGTATTCAAGCATTCTGATTGCCAATCGCTGATATACACAACCTCAACACTGGGTTAATGTACGTACAAATGCTTTTTGTTATGCTAAGCGCTATTGCTTTACAGATGCTGAGCGAAGATAATCAGGTTAGATAAGTGAGTTCATGTGTTTCATAGATTGCATGAGCTATTTCACAACGATATCTTATATACATCGTAATGCGTTTTATGTGTTGAACAAATTATAAAAATAACTTAAGTTGCATCATCTGTGTTTTACCGATATATCAACCAGGGATAATGAAAATCATGAAAAAAAGTAACCAGTTTGCTAGCCCGTTCAGTGCTTGGAGCGGCCACCGCTTATTTCACGTTGTTGCCGGTACGCTCATCGGTGCAATGGTAGTTACACAAGCCTCAGCGATGCTGCCAACACCAGAGCAAGCGGTTGATAGCTCCTCGATGGCTATTCAAGCAAATGCTAATAAGAGCAGCAATTCAAGTGCTCAGGCCGTTAATAGTAGAATCACAGCGTCATTGGTTAGTGTCGATGCCAACGGTCAAGAAGTGCTCGTCCCTGTAGATACCAACACGCGTTTGCAGTCAGGTAATGTATTGGAGTATCAGGGGTACTTCACCAATACCAATGCAGATCGCGTACGTAAAATGACCGTTACGATGAGTATTCCAGAGCAGGTAGAACTATTAAAAACGGTTGCTCCTGAATTCCCATATGGCAGTGTAGATGGCAATAATTTTGCTCGTATGCCATTACGTACCAAAGTAGATAATCAGCTACAAGATGTCGCGCTTAAATATTATAAAGCGGTACGTTGGGATCTAGAAGGCGTAGGTCTAAATGATACCGTCGCTGTAAAATATCGCGCGCGCGTTAAATAGTCCTGAGTTTTTGGATTAGAATTTAGCTAGCATTGATGTAGTTAGCACTGAAAACTATCCATTTAGTACTACAAACTATCAATAAAAAAGCACCACAGTTTATAGCTGCGGTGCTTTTTTATGGTGTGTTAGGACGTTTGATAATTTTGCTGATAAGTAAGTAAAAGTACTCAATTACAGCGTGGTATATTGGCTACTAGATTTCTCTTGGATAAGTTGTTTAATTACATTGATTTGCGGCGTTGTAGCTTGAGCACCTGCTTGTATCAGACTGCGTCGCTGACTAGTATCTATTGAACTGTTACGACCGATATTAGGAGTAATAACAATATCCGCTCGATTCCGCTCACTCTGACTTGATAAGGATCGATTAGCCGTCAGGTTGGTAGCTAGAATATTAGTTTCTAGAAAGCCCCAAAAGTCACTTAATGAGTTCATAGTCGGTATTTGATTATTAGTACTACCACTGCCTTGAGCTCCCGTCACATCTACAGCAATGACAATGTCAGCACCTAAGTCATAGGCGCTATCTACGGGTACTAAACTGACCACACCGCCATCGATATATTTTTTACCGACCTTTTCAGGAATGCGCGGGGCAATAAAAATATTGGGCACGCTACAGGATGCTTGTACGGCAAGCCCAGCATCACCAATGGTAAAGACTGTTTTCTTCAGTGTGTGTTTCTCTGCCGCGATTGCCGCAAAAGCAATAGGGAAATCCTCTATAGCACGCGCATTCACTTTGCTATTAATAAAGTTTTTTAACTTAATACCTTCGATAAAACCTTGATTGGACAAGGTAAAGTCTGTGAGCTGGCTATCAGTAGTAGTCAATGCCAATTGCTCAAGCTGGGCAGGCGTGTAACCACTGGCGTACAAGCTGCCAATCAAACTCCCCACACTTGTACCGACCACCAATGTTGGTTTGATACCGTTTTCCTCTAGAGCTTTGATGACGCCCACATGGGCAAACCCTTTTGCACCGCCACCACCCAATACCAGTGCGACAGTAGGGGCTTTAATAACAGGCTCTGGAGTTTTGGGAGTAGTAGATGTCAACGTGCTACACGCACTAATATAAAAACCGAGAATAGGTATTAAACTCAACCTCAGTATTTTTAGATTATGACGAATCAGATTGTGACGAAACTGACGAGGCAAAATAGAAATAAGCATAGAAAAACACCTTATGGAATTGCCATAATTCAAAAAATAAGACATCAGTTATTGGTATGATGAGAAGAAGCGGTTTATCTATAGTAGATGGACTGTATAGATGCTATTTTACTAAATAGCCTAGCATAAGCAATTGTATTGTCAGCTATAATGAAATGAGTCGACGTCTTTATGCACACTATTGTTATCGCTATTTTATGGCATAAGCCATTATATGCAGCCTATTAAAAATGCTCGATTTAGCATACAAAAATTAAAAATAATATTGTTAGGATCTTTAATGCCAATATCGGAGAGTCATGCCTCAGCCAACTCGTCAGATCACTTTAGATCTGACATACCGTTGTCAGCACTAGATATGCCAGTGTCTGCGCTAGCAGGTGTAGGGGTAAAAGTCGCAGAGCAGTTGGCGCAGTTAAATATCAAGCGGATATTCGATTTGCTATTACATTTGCCCCGTGATTATGAAGATCGTAGTCGACTGGTATCAATCGCTGATGTAGAGCATGGACAATCAGCGCTAATTACTGGTCATATCGTTCATGTCGATACCAAGCGCAGTGGGATGACTGTGACGGTGGACGATGATACGGGTACGATATCGTTGCGGTTTTTTAAGGTCTATCGCGGTCTGGTACAGACCATGAACTTGGGAACGCGCTTACAGCTGTTTGGTGAGGTTAAAGTCAGCCGTTACGGTAAGCAGATACATCATCCTGAATATCAAGTTATCACTGATAATACAGTCATGACTGATACGGGATTGCAGCCTATTTACCCTACTGTCAAAGGCTTACATCAAAACAAGCTGCGCACTTTAATTAAACTGGCATTGCAAACAGTTCGGAGCCAAGGTCTGCCGATGACATTGTTTACGGCTGAAGATTTTGCAGTTGTATCCGATTTGCCATTAGTGCCTTTTGAGCCATCCAAATCAGCGGTGTCAGAGGCTGCATATACCGAAGATATTTTTTCGACGTTAGCACGCAGCGTACCTGACAATGTGACTAGCAATGCGATTGGCAATAGCGTACATAAGCCCAGTCCCTCTAACTATCAGGCAGATAATGATATACATAACGTCGCTGCCAGTATTGCTCAGCACAATGTCTATAATTTAACGATATTTGAAGCATTGGTACTGTTGCATACACCGCCTACTTATACTAGCGCGTCTCAGCAATACAAACTATTCACCCAACTCAGTGCCCGTACGCATGCTGCTTGCCAGCGCTTGATTATTGAAGAGTTGACTGCGCATCAGCTCAGTTTGCTATATCGTCGCCAGCAGCTACATCAGCATAAAGCGCCCAAATGCACTATCAACAGTCCTCTTGCTGACAAACTGTTTTCTGCATTGCCTTTTGATTTAACGGGTGCGCAAAAAAGAGTGATGAAAGACATCACTGCGGATATGGCGACCTCAATTCCGATGCTACGACTGGTACAGGGTGATGTGGGTGCTGGCAAGACGTTGGTGGCAGCAGGGGCGGCAGGTTATGCGCTCGATAGTGGCTGGCAGGTCGCGGTAATGGCACCGACTGAGATTTTGGCAGAGCAGCATCTACTGAATTTTAAGCAATGGTTTGAGCCATTGGGCATTGGTGTCGGTTGGCTCGCAGGTAAGCAAACGGCCAAACAGCGCCGCGAAGCTTTGGAAGCGGTTGCAGAAAATACCGTGCAAGTGGTGGTCGGTACTCATGCATTGTTTCAGGAGCAAGTTCAGTTCGCTAAGTTAGGTTTGGTTATCATTGATGAGCAGCATCGATTCGGTGTTGAGCAGCGCATGGCATTGACCAATAAAGGCGTTGCTAATAGCACACCGCACCAGCTAATCATGACCGCAACACCGATTCCAAGAACCTTAGCGATGAGCGTCTATGGCGATATGGATACCTCAATCATTGATGAATTGCCACCGGGGCGTACCCCAATTACGACGGTAACCATCGATCGCAATCGACGCGATGAGGTCATAGAACGTATCGCGATCAATTGCGAAGCGGGCAGGCAAGCGTACTGGGTATGCTCACTGGTAGAGGCGTCTAGCGTATTGGATGCGCAGGCAGCCGAAGCTACTTATGAGGACTTAAATGAACGTCTAGATATTCGTATTGGACTGGTGCATGGCAAAATGAAATCTGCCGATAAGCAAGCCATCATGCAGGAGTTCAAGGCAGGTAATTTGGACTTGCTGATTGCGACGACTGTCATCGAGGTAGGGGTCGATGTACCCAATGCATCGCTGATGGTTATCGAAAATGCA
Source organism: Psychrobacter sp. 4Dc (assembly GCF_002836715.1). Classification (GTDB taxonomy): domain Bacteria; phylum Pseudomonadota; class Gammaproteobacteria; order Pseudomonadales; family Moraxellaceae; genus Psychrobacter. Next base: position 8,535 of record NZ_PJAT01000071.1, on the reverse strand, counting down.
GAGCGTTTGGGGCTATCACAATTGCATCAGCTGCGCGGGCGAGTCGGACGTGGCTCGACCAAAAGCTTCTGTGTACTGTTATATCAAAAGCCGCTATCAGAGACAGGTACTGAGCGACTAAACGTCCTACGCGATAGTACCGATGGTTTTGTCATTGCTCAAAAAGACTTAGAGCTACGTGGGCCAGGAGAGCTGTTAGGCAAACGTCAAACGGGTAACGTTGGCTACTATTTGGCTGATCTAATCCGTGATGAGCAATTATTTGCCATTGCTCAGCGGTTAGCGAAGCATTTGATAGCAGACCCTGCGCGAAAAGCAGATGTCAGCCAATTGATTCATCGCTGGATGCCCGAGGCAAGTCGATATACCAATGCCTAGTGTTTAGTAATCAGTGCTTAGTATCGGTATCGGCAAGTAGGTTCAGTATGTCATCGAACCTAGCTCTGGATATAATCAAACAGCATGGCAGCAATGTTAAAATTCTTTTTAGACAACACTCCATCCATAGTCAGTCGTTGAACACATCAGATATTCAACGACTGGCTATACGCGCTCTGATTTCTTTAAATCGGTCGATATGCCTTGAACATTGCACAGATACTAGGTCTAAGTTTCAATTAAGTTTATGAACGCTAGACACTATATATAAAAATAAGATGATGACTAAATATATGCTATTCTCGATAATTTGATGAACTATTATAATAATAAACAGTGCTTTAGAGAACATCGTAATACTCTCTGTAAGTAACGCTCATAGCTATATATCAGGCTGTCCAAACATTGCTTCGATTGCGTGCCACTTTTTATTATTGCTGTGAATGATTGATATTTTTAGTCATTCCATATCGAGTATTTCAATATTGACTGTACCTACAGAGAGTTATCATGAGCGATTTTGAAGAAACCCATTCTAAGCCGGCAGCTGAGTCAGAGTTGCCGCCGTATCGTCAAACTGACACTGTATCTCAAAGGCCATCTGCAAAACCACCAATATGGCTGTGGCCCGTATTGGCAGCCGTGCTAGTGATTGGAGTACTGCTTGGCAAGTATTGGGGCAATGATAGTAGTGCAGCTACAGATGAGTCAGCAGCTTCTAATTCTGTCGCAAACGATCAGGCAACCGGTAGCGATGCCAGTATTGAGCAATCAGTACTCTCAGTAGAAACAGTCAGTCCAAGCCAAGATGATATCGGCAGCACGCTCAGTGCCGATGGAACCATCAATGCTAAAGATACTGCGAATGTCAGTGCAAAAGTCAATGGTGTGGCTATCGAGCGTATCTTGGTCGAAGAAGGCGACCGCGTCAGAGCGGGTCAAGTTTTAGCCGTGTTCGATACGGATGCTATGGAGCAGCAAGTACTACAGGCGCAAGCAGATGTCGCAGAAGCGGAAGCCACCCTTGCCAATGCCAGCGCTGATGCTGCACGTGTGCTGCCATTGATCGATATCGATGCCATCAGCAAACAAGAAGCCGACCGCTACCGTACCTCGGAAGTCCGTGCCAGAGCTTCTTTGCAAGCATCCAAAGCCCGTTTGAGCAATCAGCGTTTGACATTAGAGAACGCAAAAGTCGTCGCTCCTGTCAGCGGTATTATCAGTGAAAAAATGGTAGAAGTTGGGCAGGTGGCAGGTGGCAGGTTGGCAGGTGGAGATCCATTATTTACGATTATCAAAGGCGGCGTTTTGGAATGGCGAGCAGATATAGATCCTAAGCTTATCGGGGATATAAATGTCGGTACGCCTGTACAAGTCAGTCTGCCGGGTGGTGATACAGTGATGGGGCAAGTAAACCGCATCGCACCCACCGCAGACAACAACCGCCAAATTACGATTTATGCCAGCCTAGCTGCTAACTCAAAGATACGTGCAGGCATGTATCAAACAGGCGAATTCCTGTTAGGAAGTACCAGTACGCAAACGATTCCTAATAGCGCAGTAGTCAGCAATGATGGTTATGACTATGTGATGCTCGTTACCGAGTCGACTACTCGAGACGATCGATCGATGGGACGTATCAAGCAGCAGCGAGTAACATTGGGTGAGCGATTGGGCGAGAGCGTAGCAGTGCTAGAGCCTTTACCAAGTGACAGCCGTATCGTAAAGCAGGGCGGTAGCTTCTTAAATGATGGTGACCTAGTGCGTGTTGTTGATGGTGTAACTCAAACCAGTAAGCCAGTGCAGGCACAGCCATGAGCTTAAACGTCTCCGCTTATTCGATAAAGAACCCGCTCGTCGCTATCTTGCTGTTTGTGCTGCTGACGTTGGGCGGCATTTACGGTTTCATGAAAATGAAAGTCCAGCAGTTTCCGGACATAGATTTGCCAGCGGTGGTAGTCACGGTCACGCTACCGGGTGCTGCGCCTTCACAGCTCGAAAACGATATTGCAAAGAAGATCGAAAATAAACTGACCAGTATCGAGGGCGTGAGTCATATTCGCACCACGCTACAGACGGGTGCGGCGACCATTGCCACTGAGTTCACCTTAGAAAAAGACATTCAAGAAGCGGTAGACGATGTGCGGTCAGCAGTCGGCGAAGTACGTGGTGATCTGCCAGCGGCAGCTAACGATCCTATTATTACCAAAGTATCTACTGCTGGGTTTCCAGTGGTTACTTACTCTGTTGCTGCTGAAAATATGAGCGTGGAGGATCTATCTTGGTTTGTCGATGATACCGTTACCAAGCGGCTATCTGATATACCAGGCGTTAGTACCGTGAGCCGTGTTGGCGGGTTGCAGCGTGAAATCACGGTTGCTGCCGACCCAATTGCGTTAAGTGGTCTAAAGTTTTCTATTTCACAATTATCGCAGCAAATCACTGGTATCCAGCAAGACAGCTCTGGCGGGGAGGCGGAAGTTGGCAATACGACTCAGACCATCCGTGTTCTCGGTGCTGTTGAGCGAGCAAATGAGCTAAACGATTTGCAAGTGGCTGTCCCTACGGGGGGCACACAAGCTTTAGGTCGTATGGCAGAAATCACTGACGGCGCAGCAGATCCAAGCTCGATTGCTAAGCTAGATGGTCAAACCGTGGTGGCATTTAACATCACTCGCTCGCGCGGTGCCAGTGAGGTCGACGTGATGGAGCTGGTCGATGAAGAGCTTGCCAAGCTGACTGCTGATGTCGGTAATATCAGTATTGAGAAAGTCTATGACCGAGCCACACCCATTGCAGAAGATTATGAAGCCTCGTTGAGAATGCTCATCGAGGGTGGTCTGTTGGCTGTAGTGGTAGTCTTCCTGTTTTTGCGCAATATTCGAGCGACTATCGTCGCTGCAGTCGCTTTACCGCTATCAGTCATTCCTACCTTTTTGGGTATGTATCTGTTTGGCTTTAGTCTTAATATCATTTCACTACTGGCATTATCACTGGTTATTGGGGTGCTGGTCGATGATGCAATCGTTGAGGTCGAAAACATCATACGTCATCTACGCATGGGTAAGACGCCTTATGAAGCGGCGATGGAAGCCGCTGATGAAATCGGTCTCGCCGTTGTTGCTACTACGTTTACTTTAATTGCGGTGTTTTTACCAACGGCCTTTATGGGCGGTATCGTTGGACAGTTTTTCCGTCAGTTTGGTTGGACGGCTGCCTTATCAATTTTTGCCTCGCTGATGGTGGCGCGCCTGATTACCCCTATGATGGCAGCTTATATCTTGCGGCCTGAGAAAAAGCACGTCGAAAAACAAAGCGCGATGATGAAGTATTATCTTAAGATTGTGTCTTGGACCCTACATCATCGCTGGATAACCATGGGTGCAACGCTTGTTTTATTTGTGGCCTCATTAGCTCTAGTTAAGCTGCTACCCACGTCATTTATCCCTGATAATGATATCGATCAAACTCGAGTAGCTATTGAGCTGACACCTGACGTGTCGTTGGCAGATACTGAGCGCGTGGCAGCGCTAGCGAGTGCTCGTATTTTAGCCATGCCTGAGGTGACCAATATCTTTACCTCAGTGGGAGAGGCACAGGCGTCGATGGGTGCGTCAGATGGTGGCGGCGGTAAGGCTGAAAACATTGCCGGTTTGGATATTGTGCTTGCTCCTCGTGCAGAACGAGGCACCAAGCAAGAGATAGAGCGCAAAATTAGTAAGCTAATGACAGAAGTGCCAGGAGCACGGTTTACAGTCGGGCTATCGAGTGGTGGTGAAAGTGGCTATAACTTTTCATTAACCAGTACTAATCCGCAATTGCTTGAACAAACTGCACAAAAAATCATGTCTGAGATTCGGGGGCTACCAAGTGCAGGCGCTGTAACCAGTGATCGCAGTCTACCACGCCAAGAGCTAACGGTAACGCCAGATAGATTGGCAATGGCTGACAAAGGGGTGACCACGCAAGATATCGCTACGACTCTACGTGTGGCGACTGTAGGCGACTACGAGCAGCAATTGTCCAAGCTTAATCTTGATACGCGCCAAGTACCAATCGTTGTACGTCTGCCGGATGTGGCTAAGCAAAATGTTAGCCAACTAGAAGGTTTGTACGTGCCGAGTACCATGCCTGCCGGTCAAGGCGTGCGCGTCGGTGAGGTTACTACGCTAGACTTTGGCACTGGGCCTGCGCAGATTAGTAGATTGGATCGAGAGCGTGCCATTAGTATCACGGTACAACCTGCGAGTGGCGAGCTTGGCGATTTGGTACAAGCGGTCAAAGCAGTGCCGACCATGCAGCAACTGCCACCTTCGATTACCATCATTGATCAGGGCCAAGCCGAAAACATGGCAGACCTTTTTAGTGGCTTTATCATTGCGATGTCCGTCGGTGTGGTTTGTATCTTAGGCGTGCTTATTCTACTTTTTGGTCGTTTATTGCAGCCTTTTACCATTCTGATGGCATTGCCATTATCTATTGGTGGTGCCTTTGTTGGCTTGGTTATTACTAATAGCAGCTTATCGATGCCTTCGATGATTGGCTTTATTATGCTTATGGGTATTGCGACCAAAAACTCAATCCTATTGGTTGATTACGCGTTGATTGCCCAGCGCCGAGGGCTGGCACGCTTTGAGGCTATCGTAGACGCATGTCGCAAGCGTGCACGGCCTATTATCATGACGACCATCGCGATGGGTGCAGGTATGTTGCCCCTAGTATTTGGTTGGGGTGATGCAGATCCTACGTTTAGGCGTCCGATGGCAGCAGCGGTACTGGGTGGTCTGGTAACCTCTACGCTATTGAGCTTGGTTGTTATTCCTGTCGTCTATACCTTAATGGATGATCTATCGGGATGGTTTGCTAAATGGCTGGCTCCACATGGTAAGCCTAGAGACCTCTGATAGTCACTTCTCATAGAGAGCTAAATAGCTAACCAAATAGTGAGCCAAGACACGATAGTAGCAATGTGGAAAATGCTGAATGATTAACACGCTCTCAATTAGGTCATATACTCGTCAAACTAGAGGACATTCTCATGACTTTCATCAGATTGTTTTGCCTTTGCGAGGGGCAATCAATATCGAAGTTGGGAGCTATACTGGAAAAGTTATCCCAAGCGAATGTGTTGTGGTTAAGACAAATGAAAAGCACTACTTTAACGCTGAAGAGAATGCAAAGTTTATCGTTGTGGATACAGATTTATTGCCAGAAAATGTGCTTCATTCATCACAAATTGTCTTTTCTATAAGTGCGCCATTGTTGGCATTCTTGGAGTTTTCAGAAATTCAGTTAAGGTATCAAATCAATCCTGAAGTCGAGAGACTGATGTTTGATACCTTTTATAAACTTCTAGAACAACAAAATCTATTTGTGCAATATGACGCTCGAATTAGAGAAGTCGTCGCATATATTCACCACAATTTTGCTAAAAACCTTTCTGTCGAAGTGTTGGCGGATATCTCTTGTCTCAGTGCTACACAGTTTAAAAAGAACTTCAAATCGCAAACAAACCAAACCGTCACTGAATACATCACAAGGATCAGAATGCAAAAGGCACAAGCTTTGTTACTACATACTGATTCACCTATCGCTATCATAGCCGAACTGGTTGGTTATACGGATGTTAGTGCTTTTAGCCGCCGCTTTTCTAAATATTTTGGTATTGCCCCTTCCAAATTAAAACACGTCTAACCAGACATGCAAACCGTCTAATCTACACAAATAGTAGTCTATAACTCTCTATAATAATGTTATTCATTATAACGTTAGAGGTAGCTGCTATGCTGCAGAATAAATCTAGTCTAAGTGCTATTTTATGTGTGATAGCTGCCAGTGTCCTTTGGGGAACGACAGGTACAGCCTCTGCTTTTATACCTGACGTTAGTCCATTAGCCGTTGGTGCGTTTTCGATGGGGGTAGGCGGTGTATTGCTAGTATTGAATGCTAAGAATAATTTACTAAGCGATAGACAGAAACTACTTTCTAAACCCAGTCTCTTATTTATCGGTAGCCTATGCGTTGCTATCTATCCTTTGGCTTTTTATTCCTCTATGAGATTGGCTGGTGTCGCTATTGGTACAGTGATCTCAATTGCCAGTGCACCATTTTTCACTTTTATCATGGAGCGTCTGATTAGCAATAAAAGAGTCACTAGTCGATGGGTGGTAAGTTTTATATTTGGTGTGGTTGGCGTCATTTTGCTAACCTTGGGAAAAACCCAATATTTGGATATAAACGCACAAGCAAATAATCGAATACTAGGCGTGTTGTTAGGGTTAGTTGCAGGATTGACCTATGCCACATACTCATGGACAGCACGTCAGATGATAGAGAACGGGGTAAACTCGAAATCAGCGATGGCAAGCATGTTTGGTCTGTCGGCGATCTTATTGTTGCCATCATTATTATTAACAGGGGAAAACCTGTTTTTGGATGCAAAACATATAAGCGTTGCCCTATATTTGGCAATTGCGCCGATGTTCTTTGGTTATTTACTTTTTGGTCAAGCGTTGAGAGTGATTGAGGCGAGCAAAGCGACGCTTATTACGTTATTAGAACCTATTGTAGCCACTATATTGGCTATCATTATAATCGGTGAAACATTCTCTCCTATCGGCTGGCTAGGAATGTCACTCATGATAATCTGTCTCTTGCTGCAAGTAATAAAGACGCCAAAACTGACAGGTTATCGAGGAAGGCGTGCACTGTACAAGTAACAAAGCAATATAAGTAACAAAGCAATATTTCTGACGATAAGCAGTATTTTTGATGAGTTACTGCCTATTAAGTATGACTCTTTGTATGACGTTAGTCTAAAACTGGTAAGTTGAATGGATTAGTTGGGTTAGTCTTTTCTATAGTCTGTCCAATCAAATTAATTAAAGAAATTGTTTATATCTTATAGCACTATTTTAATTTTACTAATAGGTGAGTAGCTGCTAGAGCGATAAACCAATCACTATAAATTAATCTCTAAAAAAACTAGAAAATAAGGAACAACTATGATTAACGCATACGCAGCAAAAGAGAAAGGTGGCAAGTTTGAGCCTTATGAATACGATCCAGGTGCTCTAGGCGATCACGAAGTAGAAATCGAAGTACATAGCTGCGGTATCTGCCATAGTGACTTATGAATGTGGCAAAATGAATGGGGTATGACTCAATATCCGTTTGTCGGTGGGCATGAGGTTGCAGGTAAAGTCCTTAATAAGGGCAAGCATGTACAGCATTTAGAGTTGGGTGATAAAGTCGGACTTGGCTGGCATAAAGGGTACTGCAATGTCTGCGATCTATGCATCGATGGAGACCACAACCTATGCCCTGAGCAAGAAGGTACAATTATCGGTAACCACGGCGGCTTTGCAGATAAAGTACGCGCAAAAGATACTAGCGTCATCAAGATACCTGAAGGGCTTGATTTTAACGCGGTAGGACCACTGTTATGTGGCGGTGTCACAGTGTTTAACCCACTTATGCAGTATGACATCAAACCAACTTCTAGAGTGGCTGTAATTGGTATTGGTGGCTTGGGTCATTTGGCATTACAGTTTGCCAATGCGTGGGGCTGTGAAGTGACGGCATTTACCAGTGAATCAAAAATGGAAGAAGCAAAAGAGATGGGCGCTCACCATTCACTAAACTCAAGAGATGATAGCGAAATTGAAAAAGCCGCAGGTTCTTTTGATCTAATCATTTCAACAGTGAACGTTGATATGAACTGGGATGTCGTGATTAAGACGCTAAGACCAAAAGGTAAGCTGCATTTTGTTGGACTGTTAGAAGCGCCATTAGAGATATCGGCTGCACCAATGATTATGGCTCAGAACAGCCTATCAGGATCGCCAGTTGGCTCACCATCGACGCTACGTAAAATGCTAGATTTTGCTGCGCGACATAATATTCAGCCAGTGACTGAAACATACAAAATGTCTGAGATTAATGAAGCGTTTGAGCGACTAGAGAGTGGCAATGCTCGCTATAGAGTGGTGCTAGAAAGAGACTAAATATCGTTACAGACAACTAAATGTAGCCATTAAATAAGCACAATAGTAGTGATACTCTAATTAATAGATAGAGTGTCACTATTTTTTTGTATCGAAATTCTGCTTTTCACCAGTTTTTAAAATATGAAGATTATTTGGAGCTGGATCTAAG